>NZ_JBHIRL010000009.1:0-84920 GCF_042197145.1 Bartonella sp. AA56HLJMS
GTTTTGCTATTCGTGAAGGTGGTCGTACTGTTGGTGCCGGTATCGTCTCTAAGATCATTGAATAAATAATGCTTGTTAAAGGGGTGTTAAAAGTGTTTTAGTTTTGAGAGTTAGGGGTATAGCTCAGTTGGTAGAGCGGCGGTCTCCAAAACCGCAGGTCGCGGGTTCAAGTCCTGCTGCCCCTGCCAAAGGGGGATTTTACATATAAGGGAGTGGATTTTGCTGCCTTTTTCGCTTTTTTTGATATGGGGCTTGTTTTTTTGTGTGTGAAACGGTATTGAATAGAAAGTAAGGAAATTGCATAAGTCTGAAAGTTGGCTTTTGCGTTTTTTCCTGTTTATTTTGTTCTATAAAACACAATAGGACTAGAGAGAGTATAGTGTGACGATGGCATCTAAAACCAATCCGATTACCTTTTTGAAGCAGGTTTATGCAGAAACAATTAAAGTGAAATGGCCTACACGTCGTGAGACGGTTATTTCTACTATTATGGTTTTGTTGGTAACTGCATTGGCTTCAGCTTTCTTTTTTATTGTGGATCAGGTTATGCATTTTGGTGTTTGGCGGGTTATTGATCTTCTGAAATATCTTTTTAGTTGAGAATGTAAGGAAGTGTGACTGTGGCAGCTCGTTGGTATATTGTTCAGGCATATTCAAATTTTGAAAAGAAAGTAGCGGAAGCTATTGATAAGGAGGCAAAGCAAAAGGGACTTGATCATCTTTTTGAAAAGATTTTTGTTCCAACAGAGCGTGTTGTAGAGGTTCGTCGTGGACGCAAAGTTGATACTGAGCGAAAATTTTTTCCTGGTTATGTTCTTGTTCGTGCTGAGTTAACAGATGAAGTTTATCATCTTATTAAGAATACGCCTAAAGTGACAGGTTTTTTAGGGTCGGATGCGCGTCCTGTTCCTATTTCTGATCGAGAGGTTGAGCAAATTCTCAAACAAGTTCAGGAAAGGGTTGAGTCTCCAAAGTCCTCTGTATTGTTTGAGGTTGGAGAGCAAGTTCGCGTTGCTGATGGTCCTTTTGTTTCGTTTAATGGAATTGTTCAAGAGGTTGAAGAAGAGCGCTCTCGTCTTAAGGTTGAAGTGCTTATTTTTGGGCGTCCTACGCCTGTTGATTTGGAATTTGGTCAGGTTGAAAAACTCTGATTAAACTTAGAGTAGTTTTAATTACTTTAAGGAAGGAGTGGGAGGTGATTTATAGCTTTTGTCGGCTTAATGATCCGAACCACGTGACTGCAAGCGGGTAACGGGCAAGATGAATTGTCAGTATACCAGTGAAATTAAAGGCAGATTGTTATGGCAAAAAAAAGTATAGGTCAGCTTAAGTTGCAGGTTCCTGCAGGAGCTGCTACTCCATCTCCACCAATTGGTCCAGCTCTTGGGCAGCGTGGTATTAATATCATGGAATTTTGTAAGGCGTTTAATGCAGCGACACAAGAAATGGAAAAGGGGGCACCGATTCCAGTTGTTATTACGTATTACCAAGATAAGTCTTTCACCTTTTCTCTCAAGACGCCTCCTGTATCATTCTTTTTAAAGAAGGAAGCAAACCTGAAATCTGGCTCAAAAGAGCCTGGTAAAGTGTCTGTAGGAAGCATTTCTCGCGATAAAATTCGTTCGATTGCGGAATCAAAGATGAAAGATCTTAATGCGAATGACATTGAGGCAGCAATGCGTATGGTTGAAGGTTCTGCTCGCTCGATGGGCTTGGAAGTGGTGGGCTAATATTATGGCAAAAGTAGCAAAAAGAATAAAAAATATCCGAAAAGATATTGATTTTAATGAACTCTACGCTTTAAAAGATGCCGTTTCAATGGTTAAGGAGCGTGCCGTTGCTAAGTTTGATGAAACAATCGAAATTTCAATGAACTTGGGTGTTGATCCTCGTCATGCTGATCAAATGGTTCGAGGCGTTGCTTATTTGCCTAATGGAACAGGGAGAAATATTCGTGTTGCCGTTTTTGCTCGTGGGGATAAGGCTGAGGAAGCTAAGGCGGCAGGAGCTGATATTGTGGGTGCCGAAGATTTATTTGAAAGCGTTAATAGAGGGACTATAGATTTTGATCGTTGTATTGCAACGCCAGACATGATGCCTCTTGTTGGTCGTCTTGGTAAGATTCTTGGTCCACGGAGTTTGATGCCGAATCCGAAAGTTGGTACTGTAACACTTGATGTTGCTGGTGCTGTCAAAGCTTCTAAAGGTGGTGCTGTTGAGTTTCGTGTGGAAAAAGCTGGTATTGTGCATGCTGGTATTGGTAAGGCTTCTTTTGGTGTTGAAAAAATCGTAGAAAATATAAAAGCCTTTGCAAGTGCAGTTATTAAAGCCAAACCGCAAGGTGCAAAAGGTGAGTATATTAAGCGCGTTGCTGTTTCGTCGACTATGGGAATTGGTGTTAAAGTTGATCCAGCAACGGTTCGTTCAGAGCTAGTATAAGCTGATTTATAATTTTGTTTTGGGGTATGGGAATATCAAAATTGTATTTAAAATGCTGATTTTGATCAGCTCGCTATCTAAGCTTTATAGGGCTTAGGTTGTACCGGGAGAAATTCCGGAATATCCTGTCCGAGATTGTAGGTGATGCTTTTAAGTATCTTAATCAAAAAAACCTGCATGAGACTGGGGTAAAAACTGAGAGTTAAAAGACTTAAAGGGTTTGAGCCAAGGTTGCCTTTGAACGCTGTGCGTGAAAAAGGGGACAGGATCCTCATCGGTGACATGAAGTATTTTATGTTATCAAAGGTAACCAACAGGTTTGTTTTAAGCAAATCTGTTAAATGGAGAGAGACAGTGAATAGAGCGGAAAAACGCGAATTTGTTACATGGCTTAACGAGGCTTTTCGGAAGTCTGGTTCTGTTGTTGTTGCACATTATTCCGGTCTGACAGTTTCACAGATGAATGATCTGCGTTCGAAAATGGGTGAAGCTGGCGGTGCCGTTAAGGTCGCCAAAAACCGTCTTGCTAAAATCGCTCTTCAGGGCACGGAATCTGAATCGATAGTGGGTTTGTTTACTGGACAAACACTTATTGCTTATTCAGAAGATCCAATCACAGCACCGAAAGTTGCTGTTGATTTTGCGAAAAGCAATGACAAATTTGTCATACTTGGCGGTTCAATGGGTGCAACAAGTTTAACTGTAGATGCTGTGAAGTCATTGGCTTCATTGCCTTCATTAAACGAGTTGCGTGCAAAACTTGTGGGTATGATTTCTACCCCTGCGACCCGTATTGCACAGGTTGTTAATGCCCCTGCTGGTCAGGTTGCACGTGTCATTGGAGCATATGCTCAGGAGGATAAGGCGGCTTAAGGCTGTTTGTATTCACGTTTATGGAAGAGCTTTAATGCTTTTCTGTTTTTTTGAATAAGATTTAATAATGGTTCAAATCTTTTAATTGAAGGAATTTAAAAATGGCTGATCTAGAGAAGATCGTAGAAGACCTTTCTAATCTAACCCTTTTGGAAGCCGCTGAGCTTTCTAAGTTACTTGAAGAAAAATGGGGAGTTTCGGCTGCTGCTCCTGTAGCTGTCGCTGCTGTTGCTGGTGCTGCTGCTCCAGCTGCTGAAGAAAAAACAGAATTTGATGTTATTCTTGTTGAAGGTGGCGCACAAAAAATTAATGTTATTAAGGAAGTTCGTGCTCTTACTGGACTTGGTCTTAAAGAAGCTAAAGATCTGGTTGAAGGTGCACCTAAGCCTATTAAAGAGGCTGCTTCTAAAGAAGAAGCAGAAAAAATTAAATCTCAACTTGAAGCTGCCGGTGCTAAGGTGGAACTTAAGTAAATTTAATTTTATCGGCGGGCATTTATGTTCGCCGATTTTCTTTCTCTTAATACAAAGAGGGAAAATAATGAGTAAAAAACTTTTCCCAATGGTTTCGTAACAGGAATGGGATAGGTTTGGATTACTTACCCCTTCATCATAGAGTCAAAGAGATAAATGGCTTATGTTGGTAGGGAAAGTTAATGATGCTCATTATTGAGTGTCAAGTGAACTGGTCTGCATATGCAGGTTAATGGTATAAGGCTTTCAAGGTTGGTCTACCTTGAAGAGTAAAGATCAAGGAGCGACGATGGCTCAGACTCACGCAATGATGTCTCAATTCAATGGTCGTAAGCGCGTACGGAAATTTTTTGGTAAGATTCCTGAAGTAGCAGAAATGCCGAATCTTATTGAGGTTCAAAAAGCCTCATACGATCAATTTCTCATGGTTGAGGAACCGAAAGGTGGGCGACCAGATGAAGGTTTGCAAGCTGTTTTTAAATCGGTTTTTCCTATTTCAGATTTTTCCGGTACAGCTATGCTTGAGTTTGTAGGTTATGAATTTGATTTACCAAAATTTGATGTTGAAGAGTGCCGTCAACGTGATTTAACTTATGCTGCCCCATTAAAGGTCATATTGCGTTTGATTGTTTTTGATGTTGATGAGGATACTGGCTCCAAAGATATCAAAGACATTAAAGAGCAAGGCGTTTATATGGGCGATATGCCTTTAATGACGACGAATGGTACCTTTATTGTTAATGGTACGGAGCGTGTTATTGTTTCTCAGATGCATCGTTCTCCTGGTGTCTTTTTTGACCATGATAAAGGAAAGTCCCATTCATCAGGAAAGCTTCTTTTTGCTGCTCGTGTTATTCCGTATCGTGGTTCTTGGCTTGATATTGAGTTTGATGCTAAGGACATCATTTATGCGCGTATTGATCGACGGCGCAAGATTCCTGTTACTAGTCTTTTGATGGCATTAGGTATGGATGCGTCGGATATTTTATCGACGTTTTATGATAAAGTGACTTATGAGCGTGATGGAGAAGGATGGCGAGTTCCTTATTCTGTGGATCGCTTTAAAGGAATGAAGCTCATTTCTGACCTTATAGATGCAGATAGTGGTGAAGTCGTTGCGGAGGCTGGTAAAAAATTAACAGTTCGTACTGCGAAGTCTTTGGTAGAAAAAGGACTTAAAGCGGTTAAAGTTAGTGAAGATGATTTATTAGGTTGTTATCTAGCCGAAGATATCGTCAATTACGAAACAGGTGAAATCTACCTTGAAGCTGGTGATGAAATTGACGAAAAAGTATTAAAAGTTCTGCTCGATGTTAGTGCTGATCAAGTCAATATTCTTGATATTGATCACATGAATATTGGCGCTTACATCCGCAATACTTTGAAGGTGGATAAAAATGAAAGTCGGCAGGATGCGTTATTTGATATTTACCGGGTGATGCGTCCAGGTGAACCTCCAACAATCGATACAGCAGAAGCAATGTTCCATTCATTGTTTTTTGATCCAGAGCGTTATGATCTTTCAGCTGTCGGGCGTGTTAAGATGAATTTACGTATGGATCTTGATTGTCCAGACACAGTTCGCATTTTACGCCAAGAGGATATTCTTGCTGTTGTTAAGATGTTGGTTGAATTGCGTGATGGACGTGGTGAAATTGATGATATTGATAATCTTGGCAACCGTCGCGTTCGTTCCGTCGGGGAGTTGATGGAAAATCAATATCGCATTGGTCTTCTTCGTATGGAACGTGCGATAAAAGAGCGTATGTCATCGGTTGAAATTGATACAGTTATGCCACAGGATTTGATCAATGCAAAGCCTGCGGCAGCAGCAGTCCGTGAATTTTTTGGGTCTTCACAATTGTCGCAGTTTATGGATCAAACCAATCCATTGTCAGAAATTACCCATAAGCGCCGTCTTTCTGCTCTTGGTCCAGGTGGTTTGACTCGTGAACGTGCGGGTTTTGAAGTCCGTGACGTACATCCTACGCATTATGGTCGTATTTGTCCGATTGAAACACCAGAAGGCCCCAATATTGGTCTGATTAACTCCTTAGCAACATTTGCGCGAGTTAACAAATATGGCTTTATTGAAAGCCCATATCGAAAAATTATTGATGGAAAAGTCACAAAAGAAGTTATTTATCTTTCAGCGATGGAAGAAGCAAAGCATTATGTCGCTCAGGCTAATTCTTCATTAGATAACGAAGGTCGTTTTATAGAAGAGTTTGTTGTTTGCCGTCATGCTGGTGAAGTTTTAATGGCGCCGCGTGATCATGTTGATTTGATGGATGTTTCACCAAAACAGTTGGTTTCAGTTGCAGCAGCGCTTATTCCTTTTTTGGAAAATGATGATGCGAATCGTGCGCTTATGGGATCGAACATGCAGCGTCAAGCAGTTCCTCTTGTACGCGCTGAAGCGCCATTTGTTGGGACGGGAATGGAATCTATTGTTGCGCGCGATTCAGGAGCTGCTGTGAGTGCAAAACGTAGTGGTGTTGTTGATCAAGTCGATGCTACCCGTATTGTTATCCGTGCAACAGAAGATTTAGATCCTTCAAAATCAGGCGTTGATATTTACCGCTTACAGAAATTTCAGCGTTCTAATCAGTCCACTTGTATTAATCAGCGTCCTCTTGTACATGTCGGTGATAGGGTAGAGAAAGGTGATATCATTGCAGATGGTCCATCCACGGATCTTGGTGATTTGGCTCTTGGGCGGAATGTTCTCGTAGCCTTTATGCCTTGGAATGGATACAATTATGAAGATTCTATTTTGTTATCCGAGCGCATTGTTGCTGATGATGTGTTTACTTCAATTCATATCGAGGAATTTGAAGTTGCGGCACGCGATACAAAACTTGGACCTGAGGAAATTACGCGCGACATTCCTAATGTTGCGGAAGAAGCGTTAAGAAATCTTGATGAAGCTGGCATTATTTATATTGGTGCTGAAGTTCAACCAGGTGATATTTTAGTTGGAAAGATTACCCCGAAAGGTGAAAGTCCCATGACGCCGGAAGAAAAGCTTCTGCGTGCAATTTTTGGGGAAAAGGCATCCGATGTTCGTGATACTTCTATGCGTATGCCTCCTGGGACTTTTGGTACTGTTGTTGAAGTTCGCGTTTTTAATCGCCATGGCGTGGAAAAAGATGAACGTGCGATGGCAATTGAGCGTGAAGAAATTGAGCGTTTAGCAAAAGACCGTGATGATGAACAGTCTATTCTTGATCGCAATGTTTATGCGCGCCTCACCGATATGTTGACAGGTAAAGTTGCTGTAGAAGGTCCGAAAGGCTTTTCGGGTAGTAAAAAGCTTGATAGTACAGTAATGGGGCATTATCCGCGATCCCAGTGGTGGCAATTTGCTGTTGAGGATGAAAAGCTTCAAAATGAAATTGAAGCTTTGCGCAAGCAATATGATGAATCAAAAGAAGCATTACAACGTCGCTTTATGGATAAGGTTGAAAAGGTCCAAAGAGGTGATGAAATGCCTCCTGGTGTCATGAAAATGGTGAAAGTTTTTGTGGCTGTGAAGCGCAAAATCCAACCAGGTGACAAGATGGCGGGGCGTCACGGGAATAAGGGTGTTGTTTCACGTATTCTTCCCGTAGAAGATATGCCATTTCTTGAAGATGGGACCCATGCTGATATCGTCTTGAATCCGCTTGGTGTGCCTAGTCGTATGAATGTTGGACAAATTCTTGAAACGCATCTTGGTTGGGCATGTGCGGGGATGGGCAAGAAGATTGGTGCTTTGTTAGAGTTATATCAAGAGACTGGGGATATATTGCCGTTGCGTCAGCGTATTGAAAATCTTATGCCTGATGATAATCATAATGAACCAATTCGTCAGTATGATAATGAAAGCCTTTACAAATTGGCATTGCAGATGAAGAAAGGGGTTTCAATTGCAACGCCTGTTTTTGATGGAGCACATGAGTCTGATATTAACATGATGCTGGAAGACGCAGGCTTAGATAGTTCAGGGCAGGTTACGCTTTATGATGGTCGTACTGGGGAGCCTTTTGATCGCCCAGTAACGGTGGGATATATTTACATGTTGAAATTGCATCACCTTGTTGATGATAAGATTCATGCACGTTCTATTGGTCCCTATTCACTCGTTACGCAGCAGCCATTAGGAGGTAAGGCACAATTTGGTGGTCAGCGTTTTGGTGAAATGGAGGTTTGGGCACTTGAAGCTTATGGTGCTGCATACACTTTGCAGGAGATGCTAACAGTAAAATCAGATGATGTGGCTGGTCGAACAAAAGTCTATGAGGCAATTGTGCGTGGTGATGATACATTTGAGGCAGGTATACCCGAAAGCTTTAATGTGTTGGTAAAAGAAATGCGCTCACTTGCTCTTAATGTGGAGCTTGATGATGCGCGTGAACTTATTGCACAGCGGGCATTGTCTGATACGGCAGAATAATAATTCAAGGAGCGCACTAGAAAAAAGCTGCGCTCTTATTACTTTAAGAGGCTCAATAACCTTATTAAGGCTATACAGGTCATTTTTAAAAGTAAATGTATTTTAAAGAAGATCTGTTATAAAATAAATGAGATATTACAACAGGTTCTAAGAATCTTTGAAGGAGAACAGCATGAACCACGAGGTCATGAATCTTTTCAATCCTCAAGCGCCAGCGCAGACATTTGACTCTATTCGTATTTCTATTGCGAGTCCTGAGAAAATTTTGTCCTGGTCGTATGGTGAGATTAAGAAGCCTGAGACTATTAATTATCGGACTTTTAAACCAGAACGTGATGGTCTTTTCTGTGCACGTATATTTGGCCCTATTAAGGACTATGAGTGTCTATGTGGCAAATATAAACGCATGAAGTATAAGGGCATTATTTGTGAAAAATGCGGTGTAGAGGTTACTCTTTCGCGCGTACGTCGTGAGCGTATGGGGCATATTGAACTTGCGGCACCTGTTGCACATATATGGTTTCTTAAATCATTACCAGGTCGTATTTCTACACTTTTAGATTTAACTTTAAAAGATATTGAGCGGGTTCTTTATTTTGAGAATTATATTGTAACCGAACCAGGATTGACATCTCTTAAGCTCCATCAGCTTCTTTCTGAAGAAGAATATATGCTTGCTATTGATGAGTTCGGAGAAGATCAATTTACAGCTATGATTGGCGCTGAAGCTATTTACGAGCTTTTAGCTAGTATGGAGTTAGATAAAATCGCTAATGATTTGCGTCTTGAATTAGCTGAGACAACTTCAGAGTTAAAGCAGAAAAAATTGATTAAACGACTTAAAATCGTTGAAAATTTTCTTGAATCTGGGAATAAGCCAGAGTGGATGATAATGAAAACAATTCCGGTTATTCCACCGGATTTGCGTCCATTGGTTCCGCTTGATGGTGGGCGTTTTGCGACATCAGATCTGAATGATCTTTATCGGCGTGTTATTAATCGTAATAACCGCTTGAAACGGCTGATTGAATTGCGTGCTCCTGGAATTATCGTGCGCAATGAAAAGCGTATGGTACAAGAAGCTGTTGATGCATTGTTTGATAATGGACGGCGTGGGCGTGTGATTACTGGAGCCAATAAACGTCCTCTCAAGTCTCTATCAGATATGTTGAAGGGCAAGCAAGGACGGTTTCGTCAGAACTTACTTGGGAAGCGAGTTGATTACTCGGGGCGTTCTGTTATCGTGACGGGTCCTGAATTAAAATTGCATCAATGTGGTCTTCCTAAAAAAATGGCTCTTGAATTATTTAAGCCTTTTATTTATGCGCGGCTTGATGCAAAAGGCTATTCATCAACGGTAAAGCAGGCAAAGAAGCTTGTTGAAAAAGAACATCCAGAAGTTTGGGATATCTTGGATGAGGTTATTCGTGAACATCCTGTTTTACTCAACCGTGCGCCAACATTGCACCGTTTGGGGATTCAGGCTTTTGAACCTATCTTAATTGAAGGCAAAGCTATTCAACTTCATCCACTGGTGTGTACTGCTTTTAATGCAGATTTTGATGGTGATCAGATGGCGGTTCACGTTCCGCTTTCTCTTGAAGCACAGCTTGAAGCCCGTGTTTTGATGATGTCCACCAATAATATTCTTCATCCGGCCAATGGTGCTCCCATTATTGTTCCCTCACAGGATATGGTTCTTGGTCTTTATTATCTTTCAATTGTTTCTGAAAAAGAACCAGGTGAAGGAATGGCCTTTTCTGATATAGGTGAGCTTCATTATGCCTTGGAAAATAAGGTTGTAACGCTTCATACGAAGATTAAAGGCCGTGTTAAGAATATTGGGAAGGATGGAAAAGAAGTTTCTAAACTTTATGATACGACACCTGGTCGTTTGATTATCGGTGAGCTTTTGCCAAGAAGTGCGGATATCTCATTTGATATTGTCAATCAAGAGATGACGAAAAAGAATAT
Source organism: Bartonella sp. AA56HLJMS (assembly GCF_042197145.1). Taxonomy (NCBI): domain Bacteria; kingdom Pseudomonadati; phylum Pseudomonadota; class Alphaproteobacteria; order Hyphomicrobiales; family Bartonellaceae; genus Bartonella; species Bartonella sp. AA56HLJMS. The sequence continues at coordinate 10,198 of NZ_JBHIRL010000009.1, forward strand.
TTCTAAAATGATTGATCATGTTTATCGGCACTGTGGACAAAAAGAGACGGTTATTTTTTGTGACCGTATTATGCAGCTTGGCTTTTCTTATGCTTGTCGTGCAGGAATTTCATTCGGTAAGGACGATATGGTTATTCCTGATAGTAAGTCGCGTTTAGTTGCAGAAACAGAAGCTTTGGCTAAGGAGTACGAACAGCAATATAATGATGGTTTGATTACACAAGGTGAAAAATACAATAAGGTTGTAGATGCTTGGGGTAAGTGTACAGATCGCGTTGCAGATGAAATGATGAAACGTATTCAAGCCGTCGATTTTGATCCTAAAACAGGTCGTCAACGGCCGATGAATTCGATCTATATGATGTCGCACTCTGGTGCTCGTGGTTCTGCTAACCAGATGAGACAATTGGCCGGTATGCGTGGATTAATGGCAAAACCATCGGGTGAAATTATTGAAACGCCCATTATTTCAAATTTTAAAGAAGGTCTAACTGTTAATGAGTACTTCAATTCCACGCATGGTGCACGTAAAGGACTTGCTGATACTGCTTTAAAGACGGCGAACTCTGGTTATTTAACACGGCGTCTTGTTGATGTTGCACAGGATGCTATTATTTCAGCAGTTGATTGTGGTACCGCAAAAGGGCTTACCATGCAGCCGATTGTTGATGCAGGACAAATTGTTGCCTCCATTGGGCAAAGAATTCTTGGTCGTACAGCGCTTGTTGATATTCTACATCCTGTCTCTGGAGAAGTTATCCTTGAAGGTGGAGCAATGATTGAGGAAGCTGATGTCGCGAAGATTGAAGCAGCTGGGATTCAATCTGTTCAAATTCGTTCTGCTTTAACATGTGAAACACGTCTTGGTGTTTGTGCAAAATGCTATGGTCGTGATTTGGCGCGTGGAACACCTGTTAATCAGGGAGAAGCCGTTGGTGTTATTGCTGCTCAATCCATTGGTGAGCCGGGAACACAGCTTACTATGCGTACTTTCCACTTAGGAGGAACTGCGCAGGTTGTTGATTCATCGTATTTAGAGGCATCTTATGAAGGTAAGGTGGAGATTCGTAATCGTAATGTGGTTCGTAACTCTGAAGGCCAATTGGTTGTTATGGGGCGTAATATGGCTATCCTTATCAAGGATGAGTTAGGAAAAGAGCGCGTTGTACATCGTGTTAGCTATGGTGCTCATATTTTTGTTGATGATGGTGATGTGGTTAAACGTGGCCAACGTATAGCAGAATGGGATCCTTATACACGTCCAATTTTAACGGAAGTTGAAGGTTATGTGGGGTTTGAAGATATGATTGATGGTTTATCTGTCACTGAAACAGCTGATGAATCTACGGGTATTACGAAGCGTTTGGTGATTGATTGGCGCGCTAATCCACGTGGTGCGGATCTTAAACCAGCCATTATTATTCACACAGATAAAGAAGGTGAATCCATTGCTAAATTGTATAAGGGAGGTGAAGCCCGTTATATGATGTCAGTTGAAACTATTCTTTCTGTTGAGCTTGGTGCTCATGTTAAGGCTGGTGATGTTATTGCTCGTTTGCCAATGGAAAGTGCCAAGACGAAAGATATTACGGGTGGTTTACCACGTGTGGCTGAGCTTTTTGAAGCGCGTCGTCCAAAGGATCATGCGATTATTGCTGAAGTAAGTGGCACGATTCGATTCGGCCGTGGTTATAAGAATAAACGTCGTATCATTATTGAACCAAATGATGAAACTCTTGAGGCAGTAGAATATTTGATTCCAAAAGGTAAGTTGTTTCACTTCCAAGAAGGCGATCAAATTGAAAAGGGAGATTATATCCTTGATGGTAATCCAGCACCTCATGATATCTTGGCGATTAAGGGGGTTGAAGCTTTGGCATCTTATCTTGTTAATGAGATTCAGGAGGTTTATCGTTTACAGGGAGTTCTTATTAATGATAAGCACATTGAAGTGATTGTTCGTCAAATGTTGCAAAAAGTTGAAATTACTGAATCTGGAGATTCTGGTTATATTCCAGGTGATAATGTTGATCGTATTGAACTTGATGAAATCAATGATAATTTGATTGCAGAAGGGAAGAAACCAGCATCTGGTAATCCCATTCTTCTTGGAATTACAAAAGCTTCTCTTCAAACGCCTTCTTTCATTTCGGCGGCATCGTTTCAGGAAACAACACGTGTTCTTACTGAAGCAGCAGTTTCTGGTAAAATTGATACTTTGCAAGGACTTAAAGAGAACGTTATTGTCGGTCGTCTTATTCCAGCAGGTACTGGTGGTACAATTTCTCAAATCCGTCGTATTGCTGCAGTTCGTGATGATTTGATTGTAGATGAGCAGCGTAAGTCTAGTAATAACGAAGTGGCTAAGGCTATGTTGACAAATATGACAACTGGGGCCGTTGCTGAATAATTTAAATACAACATTACATAATAAAAAACGTCTGAATAGAACGTTCAGACGTTTTTTTATTTCGAAATACAGAAGTTGTATATTTTTTTGAAAAATATCAAAAATTATAAGGCGATAGTTATTTTAAACATCTTTAGTAGCTTATTGTTTTGTAATGATGCTTATCTTTTTTGTTACTTTATTTTAAAGTTTCTTAATTTCTAAAAGCAGTATAGAAAGTTTTTTTCCAAATATGTGAAACTCAAAAATCATATTCAAGGAAAAGAGTTGATTATCTACAAATCAAATAATGATTGATTTTGAATTTGAGTAAATTTTTTGATTGATATCTTCTATAAAGCTTTAAAAAGACTTATAATGAAAGATCAATAGTCTTTTCTGTAATCTAAAAAATAATTGATTCTCTACTATACAATGCTTGTACGATAAGAATGTATTTTCTTATAAATTAGAATGCAGGAAAGTAGAGATTGGGGTGCTTATTAAGTTATATAAAAAATAGACATATTTCTTATAACAATGTGATCTATGCAGACAGAATAATAAAATGTACGAATATTATTCAATTGGAAAATTAACACGTGAGTTTTCAATAATAGCTCGAACTTTGCTATGAAGAAGAGGGACTTCTTATCCCTTTTCGGTGTGGAAGTACACGGATTTATACATAAACGGATCGTCATAAGTTAAAACAAATCCTGTATGCTAACAGAGTAAAATTTTCGTTGTCTGAAATATCTGATATGTTGACAATGGTTGGAAAACCACCTGATGATGAGAAAAAGCTTAAGAAATTAATTGCAGGAATTCATAAAAAACGAACTGATTTAAAGCAGATGCAGCATGATGTTGATGATCTTCTACAGGATTTAGAACGAATTGAAGAGAGTTTTTTTTGAGAGCTTAGCGGAGTTGGAGGGTAGTCATTGATTATAAATTTATTTTGTCTTCTTTTAGACTAATTTCTTTCTCTTAAAAGAGATAGATTATACCGTCTCTAAGGGGAATATTTACCACTGCGTGAAATGTGTAAGTCATTTAAAGAAATAGAGTGTTTGAAAAAGCTGCAAAGGTATTTTCGCAGTATATTATTCTTGATAAGAAAAAACTATTTTTCATAAAGAAAGTAAAAACAATGACAGTTTCTCCTATGAGTGTTTTTCAATCTATATTGTCACGAAAGTCAATTCGCGCTTTTACTGATCAGCCAGTTAGTTTGGAAACAATCAAAGAAATCTTAAAACTTGCAGCACGTGCACCATCTGGAACAAATATTCAGCCATGGCAAGTAATTGTGCTTACAGGAAGTGTATTACAGAAAGTAGGGCAAGAGCTTTCACAACTTGTGCTTTCAGGTGTAAAAGGAGAGCGTGAATATAGTTATTATCCACGTCAGTGGCGTGAGCCTTATATTTCAAGGCGTCGAAAAGTTGGTTTGGATCTTTATCAGAGTCTTGGAATTCAAAAAGGTGATGAAGAAAAAATACTTCATCAAAAGGCGCGAAATTTTTTATTTTTTGATGCACCTGTAGGACTCTTATTTACAATGGATCACGACATGGAAATGGGGAGTTGGCTTGATTTGGGTATGTTTATGCAGACCATTATGTTAGCTGCACGTGGATTTGGATTAGATACCTGTCCTCAAGCTGCTTTTGCTGATTATCATAAACAGATTCGTACGCTTTTATCTATTCCTTCTGATCGCCATATTATCTGTGGTATGGCACTTGGTTATCGCGATATGAGTGCTCCAGAAAACAATTTTGAGACAGAACGAGAATCGTTAGAAAAATTTGTACGTTTCATTGAAACATACCCATAAAATATTTTATACAATTAAGCATATGTTTTGAAGAACTTAGTGCATTATGAAAAATATTTCCGATAAGATTTCTCATCCTTATTGAATTTTAATATTGCATATTAACACTTATTTTACTACGTTTGGAACATTGGGAGTGGTGACTCTAGGGGCATTGTCCGTTTTAAAGGTTGGCTAATGGAAAACACTATAGAAAGAAAGTGTTGGGTGGTAGCAAAACGAGCGACATTCGTGTTTATTGTTGTCATTTTTTTAGTTTATCTCGCAATTTGATTTTAAACGGAAGAAACGTTATGAAAAAGCATATATGCTCAAGCTGTACTATAGTTTAAGGTGATACGTGTTTCTATCTGTTTTTGAACTTTTTAAAATTGGGATTGGTCCTTCTAGCTCACATACGATGGGACCAATGACTGCTGCTAATATGTTTTTGCAAAAGATAGGAGATTTTTCTCAGTCGTCTGATGTTCAAGTTTCTCGTATACGTGTTTATCTTTATGGTTCTTTAGCTTTCACGGGTATTGGTCATGCAACAGATAGAGCTATCATATTAGGACTTTTAGGAGAAAAAGCTTCTACTGTTGATCCTGATAGCATGGGGTTTTTGTTAGAACAAGTTATACGTGAAAAAAAAGTGCAACCAGAAGGTCATCCCGCTTATCAGTTTGATGTACAACGTGATCTTATTTTTGAACGAAAGCAAATCCTCCCTGGACATACAAATGGACTAGCCTTTGAAGGACTTGATACTGATGGGAATGTTCTGTTGCGGCAGATTTATTATTCTATCGGTGGTGGCTTTGTTGTGACTGAGGATGAATTAAGCCATATGAATGATAATATACAACCAGAAGCATTTGAGGTACCATATCCATTCGATTCTGCTTGTACAATGTTATCAATGGCAGAAAAATCAGGACTTTCAATTGCTGAAATGAAGCGCTTAAATGAAGAAACAAAGATAGAGCGTTTTTCTCTTGATGTAGGGCTTGATGAAATTTTTTCAGCGATGACAAATTGCATTGATAGAGGTCTTTCACAAGAAGGTGAGTTGCCTGGTGGATTGCGTGTTCTAAGGCGCGCTAAAAAGCTGCATGAAACGCTTTTGGAAAAACAAAAGAAAAATTACAATTATCCACTTTGGGCAAATGATTGGCTTTCGGTATATGCTATAGCAGTCAATGAGGAAAATGCAGCGGGTGGTCGTGTTGTTACAGCACCAACAAATGGAGCAGCCGGTGTCGTCCCAGCCGTTTTGCGTTATTATCTTCAGTTTAATGATGATTCAGATCGAGAGGGAATACATAATTTTCTATTAACGGCAGCAGCTATAGGCGGTGTTATCAAACATAATGCCTCTATTTCTGGTGCAGAAGTTGGGTGTCAAGGTGAAGTTGGAACGGCATCTTCAATGGCCGCAGCAGGGTTGACCGCAGCGTTAGGTGGAACACCAGCTCAAATTGAAAATGCGGCAGAAATTGCGCTTGAACATCACTTGGGAATGACATGTGATCCTGTTGCAGGTCTTGTACAAGTGCCTTGTATTGAGCGTAATGCAATGGGAGCTGTTAAGGCGGTAACGGCTTCTTCTCTTGCATTATATGGTAATGGAGATCATTTTGTTTCTCTTGATGCTTGTATAGAAACAATGCGCCAGACTGGTCATGATATGAGTGAACGCTATAAAGAGACAAGTAAAGGTGGTCTTGCAGTCAATGCGATATCTTGTTAAGAGCTGGAACATTTTTCAATCCATAACTGGACTTTTTGGAGAGAGATCGTATTTCCTAATAAAGCTTATGTTTTTTGTTCCTTATAAATCAAAATTCCACTTTAATGCAGCAGTAGTTTGAAATAAATCTGAGATGATTCAGTGTTTTCTTAACGAATAATAGCTTTTTCATGCAAGCTTGGAGGGGAGAGTGTTCTACATCTGTTTGATTTGTCTCTAAAATAGGAAAAAAGTTTAATTTGGAAAAAATAAGAAAGCGTAAAGTAAAATTAGTGATCAATCTGCCATTATTTTTAGCTGGGCTTTATGGCTTTAAAAAGTTTCCATAGTCACATATCTTTTAAGTAATGGAAGATTATGCCTGAGTATCCAAGGAAAATTTGTTTTAAGTCTGAATAATTATGATGAAGAAAGTAGAATTTTAAAGGTTTTAATTTTTTAAAAGTGAAGTTTTTTTCTACCTAGTATGGTAAAAAATGCCTTGAAAAAAAACACTAATTTACAATAATTAAGAGATATATTGGAAATATCTTTTTTATTTATAAATTTTGTACCGACAAAAAAATTAAAATAAATAATAACGTATACATTAAGAAATATTTATAAAAATTCTCATGAGAATAGAATGCACACGATAGAACATTGTTGTGTTACGCGTTCGTGAGTTCGTTTTAAAAAAATATCTCTCAGGCCTCCCCCCAAGCTCATTTCGCGATGGCACCTGTGAATGATATAACGGTAAATCCATTGAGCTGTCTCTATCTTTATGCTTAATAAAAAGAAGTACGCTGGCATGGTTACACACTTTACCAGAGCCCCCCTCTGTACAGGGGGACTAAAGCACTTGGCATTTGAAACGGTTCATTATAGGCATTTTTAGTCTTTTTGGGACAGTTTCACGCTACACACTAATCTCGCTCATAACATGCAAGAGACGGTTTTGATTGATTCAACATAAACAGATTTTAAATGAGAGAATCTTACGATATTCGAGATTCTCATCTAACAAACAAAATAATTAATTATCTTTATAAATCAGTATCTTGCATATGAATAATATAATGTAAGTTTTCCATGAATGGTATAAAATCTATAGAGTATTAGCATCTTTATTTATAAAGGGAGAAAACCAGCACTATCATCCTTTTTTTCAACTTTCAATATTACAAAAGATCCTAGTACTTGAAATGATTCATAAGGGATACTTTGATTCCTTTTGTAAATGCTTTATATGTCAATTTTGCTCGTGATGAGCAAGCGAGCGATTTTGACTGATTCAATATAAGAAGTAAAATAAGAGTATTTTACGAAAATCTCTTGTTCAATATGCAAAAAATAAATTATAATTATAAATTAAAATCTTATGGAAATCGTTATCATAATATTTAATCTGATAATTTATTTACATTTTTTCATCGATAGTATTTGTATTTTCCAATTTTCTGTGCCTGTTGACATAAATACAAGTAAGAGAAGTGAGATTGTTTTTTTTTACAGCGTTTATGTTGTATAGGGAGCGTTATTAAGAGGGATTTTCTTTATTGAACTTTTACAATAATCCCACCAAATGATAAGCTTTCATCTAATGAAGCTATTCATTTTTTCCAGAAAGATATCAAGGATAATTTTTTATATTAAATCCAAAAGTGGAAAAATATTGGGTATTTTTATGTCCTTAACAATGTTTTATTGAAAGCTTGGAGATATTGGATAGTTGGAAAAGCTGTCAGAAAATTCAACAATTTAAGAAAAAAGTATGTTTATCAAAAGGTTTTCTAAGGCTGTAGATAATGGTTAATAATAAAATAATTTTTTAGAGAGGGTCTGTAGAATTAAATATTTGTTGCTCCTAAACGGATTTTAATAGGCACATTACCAGTTTGGCTCGCAACGCGTAAATGAATGCGTACAGGAGGCATTATGAGACGACGGTTGCGCATTGTTTGGCAAATGAGAAGGTTAACAAGAGACTGTGTATCTAATGCAGTCGAATTATATTTTAAACCAGTAAGTTTTGCGGCAGCATCGTGAAGAGAACGCAATGAAAGGAGGGATGATTGCTTCAATAAAACTTCTTTTTTATGGAATGAAGCAAAAGCATTATCTGTCATAATACTATCCTTAACGCAGAATTCAAAAATTTTTAGTAGGCTACAGTATAGCAGTTAAAATTTGCTTTCTTTAATGTAGAGCAAGCATCAAATGCAGCTTTTTTTGATTGAAACCCTGTAAAGCGCGCTCGGTAATAACGCTGCCCATTTTTTTCAAACAGTTGCATATGTGAAGATGCGTTCTTTAAAGTGGAAAAAGCTGTATTTTTTGCTTTTAAAAGTAGAGTTTTTGCTTGTTCTTCACTAGGAAGAGAACCAATTTGGATAGCCCATCCGGCATTTTCGGACAAAGAGACTGTTACAATTTTATGAGTCTCAGCCGGTATAGTTTTTTGAGGATTCGGTATTGGTATAATTACCTTATTGACAGCCGTTATTGCGATATTGGAGTTTTTAGGTTGTTCTGCAAATGCTGTCAACATAGTCGAAATTTCATCGTCAAAATTACTTGAATCAGCTTTAATGGTCGGTATAGGAGTATTGGCCCCAGTGGGTAAGTGATAGCGTACAGAAGCTATTAAACGTTCACCACTTTTCATTTGGCTTGCTTTGGGCAAATATTGATTCAATAAGCTAGCCATATGCTCGTCACGTGCAGTAGATGATTTACCTCCCATAACAACAGCGACAATAGAGCGCCCCTCAAGACGCATCGAAGTTGCTAAATTAGAACCTGACATTTGTGTGTAGCCTGTTTTAATTCCATCGACACCTTTCATTATTTTAACAAGTTTATTGTGGCTGTTAATTTTATGTCCACGGAAATTAAAACTTTTTGTTTTGAACAATTTATATTGTTTGGGAAAATGTTTACGTAAAGCTAATGACAAAGTCGCTATATCTCGTGCTGTAGAATAATTGCGCACATCCGGAAGTCCTGAAGCATTTGCGAAATGTGTATGTTTCATGCCAAGTTTACGAGCTTTTACTGTCATCATTTGAGCGAATTTTTTTTCACTACCTCCAAGATATTCTGCAATGGCAGCAGCAACATCATTTGCGGACCTTGTAATGAGTGCTTTAGCTGCTGATTCTGCAGAAATTGTTTGGCCTGCTTTAAATCCAATTTTTGTCGGTGGACGCATTGCTGCATAATGTGAAACAGGAATTGGTGTATTTGGTGTCACACGACGCATCTGCATAGCTTCAAAGAGTAAGTACAATGTCATCATTTTTGTTAAAGAAGCAGGATAACGTTTCAGTGTTGCATTGGCTTGAAATAAAGTTTTTCCCGTAGTAGCATCTATAACAATAGCCGCATACTTATCAGGATAGGCCCCTTGAGGTGTGGCGGATGCCCAACAGTAAGAAAAAGCTAACATAACAAAAGAAATTGCTATTGTTTTACAGTAGCGCATAATTTTTTGATAATTAATATACACTTGCAGTATCCTATTTCTCCATTTATCCTCAAAAACTTCTATAAAGCTTCCTTTTCTGTAATTTATTGATGCAGTTTAGACGAATGGTATTACTAATTTGTTTACAGAAGTTATTTTATGAGTGAGTGATTGAAGTCTAACCATAGAGGGAAATTTTTTTCTAATACAAACAGGTATTGCAATAGTTATGAAAGAATTTAAAATTAATAAAAATGTACTGCATGGAAAACGATAATGGGACAGATGCTCATAATAAACTCTATAGCTCATATTATGCATAATGAAAAGGGCAAGAATTGGGATGAAGGTAGGCATGGTGCAGTTATAATGCCTAAGGCTAGAGAAAAACTCGAAAAACCTAAATTATGTCGAGTTTTTTTGCTTAATGATGATTACACACCTATGGATTTTGTTGTTTTCGTTTTGAAGAACTTTTTTAAAAAAAGTTTCGAAGAGGCAACGCGGATAATGTTAAATGTTCATCACAATGGGATAGGAGAATGTGGGACTTACACTTATGAAGTCGCTGAAATGAAAATATTACAAGTGAGGGAATGTGCGCGTCAAAATGAACATCCGTTACAATGTGTAATGGAATGGAAGTGAGGAGCTATGCCATCTTTTACACCTAGTCTTGAAGAGGTTTTGCATCGTGCATTAACAATTGCTACTCAAGCACGGCATGAATATGCAACACTAGAGCATCTTCTACTTGCGCTGTTAGATGATGCCGATGCAAATTCCGTTATTCAGGCTTGCCAAGTAGATGTAGAGGAATTGCGAGAGCGCTTAACCAATTATCTTCGCTCAGAGTTAGATGAACAGATTAGAGCTGATGAGGATACAAAGCCTACAGCTTTTTTCCAGCGTGTTATCCAACGTGCGGTGATTCATGCACAATCAGCTGGAAAAGATGAAGTATCGGGGGCAAATGTTCTTGTTGCAATTTTTTCTGAACGTGAAAGCCATGCAGCATATTTTCTTCAAGAGATGGGAATGACACGCTACGATGCTGTACGTTTTATTTCACAGGGTGTCATGCGTGATGATGGGTTATCCATGTTACTTGAAGGACTTGAAGAGCAATTAGATCAGCAGATTTCGGATAATGGTGAAAGAGGAACAAGTGCTTTAACGAATTATTGTGTTGATCTCAATTGTAAAGCACGTAATGGAAAAATTGATTTATTAATTGGCCGTGAAATAGAAATTTCACGCATGATACAGATTTTATGTCGAAGGTCAAAAAACAATCCGCTTTTGGTTGGTGATCCTGGAGTAGGGAAAACAGCTATAATTGAGGGGTTGGCAAAGCGTATTGTTGATGGGCAAGTGCCTGAAGTTTTATCAAATGCAACAATATTTTCTCTTGATATGGGGGGACTTGTTGCAGGTACACGTTATCGCGGTGATTTTGAAGAACGCTTAAAGCAAGTTATTAAAGAGTTTGAGCTGTATCCAGATGCTATTTTATTTATTGATGAAATTCATACCTTAATTGGAGCAGGAGCGACATTAGGGGGAAATATGGATGCAGCAAATCTTTTGAAACCTGTGTTATCTTCTGGAACTATGCGATGTATTGGTTCGACGACTTACAGAGAATATCGCAAATTCTTTGAACAAGATCGTGCTTTAGAGCGTCGTTTTCAGAAGATTGATATTAATGAACCTTCTGTTACAGATGCGATTAAGATTTTGCAGGGGATGAAGCCTTACTTTGAAGATTTTCATCAGATTAAATATACAGATCAGGCGATGAAGGCATCTGTAGAATTATCTTCACGTTATATAATTGACCGTAGGTTACCTGACAAAGCAATTGATATTATTGATGAAAGTGGCGCAGCGCAAAAGCTTTTGCCACAAAAACAACGCAAGAAGAGTATAGGTGTTAAAGAAATTGAAGCGACTGTTGCCACAATTGCAAGAATTCCATCAAAAACAGTTTCTCGGAATGATCAGAAGATACTGAGTAAGCTTGAAAGAGAACTCAAACATGTTGTTTATGGTCAAGATCAGGCAATTTCCGTCTTAGTTTCATCCATAAAATTGGCGCGAGCAGGTTTACGCGAACCGGATAAACCAATAGGAAGTTATTTATTTTCAGGACCAACAGGTGTAGGAAAAACTGAAGTTGCAAAACAGCTTGCATCATCTTTAGGCATTGAATTATTGCGTTTTGATATGTCAGAATATATGGAACGGCATACGGTAGCACGTTTAATCGGAGCACCTCCAGGTTATATAGGGTTTGATCAAGGAGGTCTCCTTACAGATGCCGTTGATCAGAAACCTCACGCAGTTCTATTGCTAGATGAGATTGAGAAAGCGCATCCAGAGTTATTTAATATTTTATTGCAGGTAATGGATTATGGTAGATTAACAGACCATAATGGTAAGAAAATTGATTTCCGCAATGTTATTTTGATTATGACAACCAATGCTGGTGCTTCAGATATGGCAAAATCAGCTATTGGATTTGGGAAAGTACATCGTGATGGTGAGGATATAGAAGCAATCAATCGGTTATTTACACCAGAATTTCGTAATCGGTTAGATGCAATTATTCCGTTTGCACCTTTATCTCATTTAATCATCAATCAGATAGTGCAAAAATTTATTTTTCAGCTTGAAGCACAATTAGCTGATCGGGGAATTTGTTTTGAATTAAGCCCTTCTGCAACTTTATGGCTTTCTAATAAAGGATATGATTCTCAGATGGGAGCACGCCCATTAGGGCGTGTTATACAAGAATATATTAAAAAGCCATTAGCTGATGAAATTTTATTTGGAAAGTTACGCAATGGTGGTACCGTTCGCGTATTGACACAAAAATCAAATGGTAAAAAAGAAAGCTTACAGTTAGAAATTTCATCTTCCGATATATCTGTAAGTTCAAAGAAAAATAAAATGGAAAACTTTACAAAAAAAACGTGTAGGAAAAAAGCACAACAACTTAAGAGTGTGTTATAAAGCTGCACGAATTTTTTTTGCATTCTCTTCAAGTATTTCTGGAGGCGTTACCATATCATTATGAGGGGTAAGCTCTATTCCCTCCATACGTGGTATAATATGAAAATGAAGGTGATAGACGGTTTGTTGACTAGCTGCTTCATTAAATTGCATGACAGTTATGCCATCTGCTTGAAAGGCTTTTTTGACAGCATTTGCAATTTTTTGAACAGCTTTAATAACAGGAAATAATGTTTCAGGATCTGCATCAAGTAAGTTTCTAGAGCCTTTTTTAGGAATGACCAGTGTATGACCTGGTGCCTGTGGCATGATATCCATAAATCCAATAACATCATCATCTTCGTAGACACGAACAGAAGGGATTTCATTGCGAATCAATTTAGCAAAAATATTGTTATTGTCATAAGCTTGTTTCATACAAATATTTCCTTTTATCGTAAGTTTAAGATTCTAATTTAAAAACGAAAAAATGCAAGGTTTATCAGAGTGTAAGACAAAGAAGTATTTTGACTTCAGTTATATTTAGGATAATGCACTGTCTTAATGAAGGTTTAGATTTCTATGATGGCTTCAACTTCTACAGGAACATCCATAGGAAGAGAGGCAACACCAATAGCAGAACGGGCGTGTTTTCCAATTTCACCAAGGATATTGACGAATAAATTAGAAGCTCCATTGGCAACAAAAGGAATATCGGTAAAATGAGAATCTACAGCCACAAAAACAGTAATTTTGACCACACGTTTTATTTTATTTAAGTCACCCAGAGTTGCCTTGAGTTGCGCGAGAATATTGAGAGCGCAAGCTTCAGATGCTTTTTGGGCTTGTTCGGTATTCACAGTTGCACCAACTTTACCGATGGCTATTGGTTTTCCATTAATAAGAGGGAGTTGTCCAGAAATAAAGAGTTGATTGCCACTTTGTGAAGTGGTGATGTAATTGGCAAGGGGGGAGATTACTTCAGGAAGAGTGATTCCGAATTTTTCTAAGTTTTTTTCAATCATATTGGTCATAATTTTAACTCCATAGCTGCTCTATAATATATTCATTGCATAATCTATTTTGATTTAAGAAAATGTGTGGTTAATTGAGAAATTAACCTTTTTTGCCTTATTGTATGATGTTATGCAACGGGGATAAAGTTCGGAAGTTGGGAATGATTAGATCATTATTTATAATAATTTTATATATTGTTTTTTTATGTACTGCGAGAGCTGAAGAGCGCATTTTTATTGTGCCTCATCGAGCAATTTATGATTTTCATCTCGATAGTGTTTCTCATGAAATGACAATTTCTGCGATGTCAGGACGAATGGTTTACGAGCTTACTGGTTCGGCATGCCAAGGCTATAGCACACGTTTTCGTTTCATTAGCCGTGTTCACATTGAAGATATGCCAGTACGTTTGACGGATCAACAGACGACGAGTTATGAAACAGGAGACAGCCGTACATTTCGTTTTAATATTACAGATCAAGAGGGAGAAGAGGTTGTGCATCGTGCCGAGGGGGTTGCTGAGCGTACGCAAGATGGTATCACAGTTACCTTAAAAAAGCCAAAGGAAAAAGAGTATAAGCTTGCAATGGCTGAATTTCCAATGATGCAACTAAAAAATATTATCCGCCATGCAAAAGCAGGAGATCATTTTTACAATGTTACTGTATTTGATGGGACAAATAAAGCAGATAAAGTTATAAAAGAAAGTATCGTCATAGGGGAAAAGAAGACACTTTTATCTGATAGCGAAACGGAAAAAGTAAGAAAATTGGATGAAGAAGAATATTGGCCTGTTACAATTTCTTATTTTGATGATGGAGAAAATAAAGATGGTTTGCCGGTTTATCGTAGCAGTTTTCTCTTACATGAGAATGGTGTCATGCGTGATCTTCATATAGATTATGGAACTTTTTCAGTGCGTGCAAAATTGAACAGTCTCGAATTCTTGGAACTTGGAAAAGATCTTAATCAATGTGAAAATGCAAATATTAAATGATTAAAGAAAATAACTTGAAAAAGAATCAAATATTAGTATGTTTGCGCTATTCCACACGCGGAGTCTGGGTGTTTGCAAATGATCTGTGAGAAACTTCTAGCAAGCATCCGCCGGTAGCAGGTCTTCCTGCTTTTTCCGCGGAGGTTGAACCGGAAAGGATAAGATTTATGGCACTACCCGATTTTACTATGCACCAGCTTTTAGAAGCCGGTGTGCATTTTGGTCACCAGACTCATCGCTGGAATCCCAAAATGACTCCCTATATTTATGGTCAGCGTAATAATATCCATATTATTGACCTTGCTCAGACTGTTCCACTTTTACACCAAGCACTTAAACTTGTTTCAGATACTGTAGCGCGTGGTGGTCGTATTCTCTTTGTTGGTACGAAACGGCAAGCATCTGACATTATCGCAGATGCGGCGAATCGTTCCGCTCAGTATTACGTTAATGCACGTTGGCTTGGCGGCATGCTCACAAACTGGAAAACGATTTCCAATTCGATCCATCGTTTGCGGAAGCTTGACAAAATTCTTGCTGCTGAAGCGCAAGGCTTTACTAAAAAGGAACGTTTAAATCTTGAACGTGATCGTGAAAAGCTTAATCGTGCACTTGGTGGTATTAAAGATATGGGTTCTGTTCCAGATCTTATCTTTGTTATCGATACGAATAAAGAAAATATTGCACTCCAAGAAGCAAAGCGTTTAGGTATTCCAGTGATTGCTATTATTGATACCAATTGTGATCCCGATGACGTAACACATCCAATACCAGGTAATGACGATGCTTCACGTGCAATTTCTCTTTATTGCGATCTTTTTGCCCGTGCTGCTCTTGATGGTATTGCACGCCAGCAAGGAGCAATGGGTATCGATTTAGGAGCTCAAGTTGATGCACCTGTGGAGCCTATTTTGGAAGAAAATGCAGTTTCAGAAGTTTCTGAATAATATAAAATGCCTAATTAAGGTACTTTTATTGTCTAAAGAAGAAGTTATAGGCGTGCAGAGGGATTTTGCACGCTTTCACTGTTATAAAATAAAGAGGCAAATATGAGCATTACTGCTGCACAAGTAAAAGAACTTCGAGAACTATCTGGCGCTGGTATGATGGACTGTAAAGCCGCCCTAGCAGAGACCAATGGTGATATGGAAGCTGCTGTTGATTGGCTTCGTAAAAAAGGAATAGCTAAAGCAGATAAAAAGGCTGGTCGTACAGCAGCTGAGGGATTAATCGGAGTCGTATCAAAAGATTCACATGCAGTTTTGGTTGAGATTAATTCTGAAACAGATTTTGTTGCGCGCAATGATGGATTCCAAGACATCGTGCGTAAAGTAGCAACTGCTGCCTTAGATACGCCAGGGGATGTTGAATCTGTTTCTGTTTCTCTTTATCCAGGTTCTGAGAAGACTGTAGAGCTTACGATTAAAGATGCAATTGGTACAATTGGCGAAAATATGACATTTCGTCGTTCCGCTAAATTGTCTGTTGAGAATGGTGTTGTTGCGACTTATATACACAATAGTGTGGCTGATGGGCTTGGAAAACTTGGTGTTTTGGTTGCGATTGAAACAACAGGAAATAAAGAGGCTGCTCTTGCTTTTGGTCGGCAGGTCGCGATGCATATTGCGGCAACCAATCCATTAGCACTTACAGCACAAGATGTTGATGCTGCTGCTGTTGAGCGAGAAAAAGCAATTTTTTCAGATCAAGCGCGTCAGTCTGGAAAACCTGAAAATATCATTGAAAAAATGGTAGAAGGACGTATGCGTAAGTTTTTTGAAGAGGTTGTTTTGCTTTCTCAAGCTTTTGTTATGAATCCTGATATAACTATTGAGGCCGCTTTAAAGGATGCTGAGAAATCAATTGGTGCTCCAGCAAAAATTACAGGCTTTATTCGTTTTGCATTAGGTGAAGGTGTGGAAAAAGAGGAGTCTGATTTTGCTGCAGAGGTTGCTGCTGCTGTAAAAGGCTAGTTATTGCAAACTCTTGATCAGAGATTTAAAGTCATATCATTGGTTGTAGAATCTCTGAGGGGAATAATGTAATTGTTGAGAGGGCGTCACGTGAAAAAAGTGGTGCCCTTCGTGATGTCAAAAGCAAAAAGTAAATGGGCTTTTGGGGAGATTATTAATGGCATTAGCACTTCCGTATAAACGTATTCTTTTAAAGGCTTCTGGTGAAGCTCTTATGGGAGGGCAGAATTTTGGCATTGATGTTTCTGTTGTAGACCGTATTGCCGCTGATATTGCAGAAGTGCGCACAATGGGGATAGAAGTTGCGGTTGTTATCGGTGGGGGAAATATTTTTCGTGGCGTTGCTGTTGCTTCGCATGGTGGGGACCGAGTGACAGGTGATCATATGGGAATGCTTGCAACTGCTATTAACTCTTTAGCATTGCGAACATCTTTGACAAAATTAGGGGTTGAAACTGTTGTACTCTCTGCGATTGCTATGCCACAAATTTGTGAAAGTTTCTCGCAACGTAAAGCAATAGCTTATATGAATCAGGGAAAAGTTGTTATTTTTGCAGGTGGTACAGGAAATCCATTTTTTACCACTGATTCTGCTGCTACTTTACGTGCAGCAGAAATTGGTGCAGATGTCCTTCTTAAAGGAACACAAGTTGATGGTATTTATTCAGCAGATCCCAAAATAGACCCTACGGCTAAGCGTTTTGACCAATTAACACATGTTGAAGTTTTGCAATGGGGATTATCTGTTATGGATTCAACGGCGGTCACTTTAGCACGTGAGAACAATGTACCGATTATTGTGTACTCCATTCATGAAAAAGGCGGTTTGGCTAAGGTCTTGAATGGAACAGGACGCTTTACAATAGTATCGGAATAAGGGTAAGCTTCAAAGGACAATTGAAGGAGACAGAAATATGAATGTTACATCGATTATGGATGATCTGAAACGTCGCATGGATGGTGCCATTACGGCTTTTAAACATGAATTAGGTGGTTTACGGACTGGACGTGCATCGGCCAGTTTATTAGAGCCGTTGACCGTTGAATCTTATGGTTCTGTTGTGCATATAAATCAGGTTGCTAATATTTCTGTTCCTGAACCTCGGATGCTTTCTGTTTCTGTATGGGATAAAACGATGGTCGGAGCTGTAGAGCGCGCTATTCGCGATTCTGGTCTTGGTTTAAATCCCATAACTGATGGTACGAATCTACGTATTCCTTTGCCTGAATTGAATGAAGAGCGCCGTAAAGAACTTGTAAAAATTGCGCATCACTATGCAGAGCAAGCGCGTGTTGCTACACGTCATGTTCGTCGGGATGGTCTGGACAATTTGAAAAAGTTAGAAAAAGATGGTGAAATTGGACAAGATGAAGCCCATAGTTTGTCTGAAAAAGTTCAAAAACTCACAGATGAAACTATTGCTGATATTGATAAAATTTTAGCCGTAAAAGAATCTGAAATTATGCACGTTTAAGACGATTTTGTCACTAGAAAAAGGATGTTTACTCCCAGCCTGTAAATTGTTTCTAGGGAAATTGTAGGGAGTGGTGTGCTCTGTGGTAGCAAGGTGTGATGCAGGAAGGTATTCTATCATTTTGATATGGGAGAGACTGATTTGAAAGGGCAGATGTTTTTATTTTTTAGTCTGCGTGGTAAATCATGCCCTTTGCTGGGAGATACTATTTAACAGCATGGTGTGGTTTTTTAGTTGAGCACGTCTTTGTTAAAATGCATAATGAAAGCATTGTTAGAAATTATTCAAATATTCTAAGATGAAGGTTGGGGAAAGAATATAATGTAAAAAAACAAGCCTAACCGTTCTCTTATTTCTCATTATAAAACATGGTAAGTATAATCGATCAAGCAGATGTTATGTGGCGTAATTCGTTTTTTAATGACGAATAGTTGATAGAAAAGTGTTTTTATACGAAACCTATATTAGTTAATTTGTGTGGGGCAGAGGTAACTGCTTTTTCATTTTATATTTGAGAAAATATTATAAAAAATATTTTATAATTTTGACGAAGATTTTTGAAGCTGTTTTCATTGATTATTAGTCTCATAAGCGCTATCTTAGTAGATTGAATTATTTATGATAAATTATAAGAGAAATTATACAGGTATGAGATAAAAATACTGCGTAGGGGAGTTTTTCTTGCGTTAATTTTAGAGCTTGTATTTTCTATTTTTATTGTTTGGATGTTGTTTTGTCTAATTTGGTTTATCGTATTCTGACAGCTTTTGTTTTTGGCATTATTGCGTTGTATCTAACATGGTTGGGAGGAAACTTCTTTTTTTTATTTGTATGGTGTATTGGCGGTTTTGTTCTTTATGAGTGGGTGAGTATTACTAAAGAGAAATGGTGTATTTTACAAAAAATATTAGCAAGTATCTTTTATTTAATTTTTGGCTTTTTTTTAGTATTGAGTGTATCTGCTTCATTGATTTTTTGTGTTTTAATCATTTTAGCTACAGTGTTAGCTATTATATCTATAAAAAAGAGTGGTTGGGTTTTTTCTGGTTTTTTATATGCATCTTTTCCTGTTGTTGCTTTATGCTTTCTACGGGATCATGAAATGTTGGGGTTCCAAGTTGTTATTTTCTTATTTACGATAGTGTGGGGAACAGATATTGGTGGCTATTTTATCGGACGTGCATTAGGGGGGCCTAAATTAGCACCACAATTTTCTCCTAATAAAACATGGTCAGGAGCACTTGGTGGTACATTTGTCGGAGTTTTCGGTGGTATATGGGTCGCTTTTGGATTTTTTGATATAAATTTAGCCAGTTTTTTTGTGCCACTCCTTACACTTGTTTTGTCAATTGTTTCACAATTGAGTGATTTAGGGCAATCATGGCTCAAAAGACGGTTTTCTGTTAAAGATTCTAGTTCTTTATTGCCTGGACATGGTGGTTTTATGGATCGTATAGATGGATTGGTAGGGGCAGCTTTTCTTCTTTATTTAATTGGTTCATTTATGTCTGATATGGATGCGCCTTTTAATCTTTTTAGTATGATCTAATTGGGAGAAGATAGTTTGGAACTTTTAAATCATATCGTCACTATCGGTGATTTTCTTTTAAGAAGTTTGAGTATTCTTTTCATCATTATGATTATCATTTTTGTGCACGAATTTGGGCACTATCTCATTGGTCGGTGGTGTGGTATTAAGGCGTTAATTTTTTCGCTTGGATTTGGACCAGAAATAGCGAGTTATACAGATAAGCATGGCACGAAGTGGCGTTTAGCACTTATCCCCTTAGGAGGTTATGTAAAATTTGTTGGGGATGAGGAAAAAATCGATACGGAATCATCCCAATCATCTCTGATTGTTGATGGTTCATTTGTTAGTGCGCATGCTTGGAAAAAAGCAGCAACTGTTTTTGCCGGTCCTTTCTTTAATGCCCTTTTTACTGTTGTTATTCTAACATTTTTTTTCTTTATCTATGGTCGTGTAGCCATTGAGCCCGTTGTTGGTTCTTTGGTAAAAGATAGCCCTGCTCTTCAATCCGGTTTGGAATTAGGTGATCGTTTTGTTGAAATGGATGGACGACGGGTTGAAAGCTTTGAAGATTTGATGAATTATGTAGCTTTTCACGGAAGAGAACCCATAGAGTTTAAAATAGAACGCATGGGGCGAGTCTTTACAACGATGATTACCCCGAAAGTCGTTGAGCGAGATGATGGATTTGGTAATCGAACACGAAGTGCTATGATAGGTGTAGGTGTTCCTGTTGATTTAAATAATCCTGCACGTTTAGATCCAACTTATATAAAACATATTCGCTATGGTTTTGTAACAGCTGTAAGAAAAGCGTCAGACCGTACTGTGTTTATCGCCACTCAAACCGTTCTTTTTATGAGTCGTTTAATAGGAGGCAAAGAGGATCGTTGTCGGCTAAGTGGACCTTCTAAAACCGTTAAAATTGCTTGGAAAGTGAGCGAGACAGGTTTTATCTCTTTGTTGAATTTGGCAGCTTTTCTTTCAATAAGTGTTGGGCTTATTAACCTTTTTCCGATTCTACCGCTTGACGGTGGGCATCTTTTATTGCATGTCATTGAGGTCATTACTGGGAGGAAAATATCTGCTAAAATTCAGGGAATCGTTTTTCGTTTAGGTTTTTTCATTCTTCTCCTTTTTATGATCTTTGTCTTTTTTAATGATTATTTTTGTTGGTTTAGCTAATTAAATTATGGAAAACGCTTTATAAATTAAGTAATAATAGCAAAAACAAATTGAAGGTTGTTTACCATGTCTACAAAATGTTGTGGCGTTGTACATTATAATGAGTAATTAAGGAATGAAAAGTCTCGCTGTAAAAAGGTTGTTATGGCAGTTAGCTTTTAAGGCATCATGTCCAAGGAACGAGAGTAAGGTAAAAAAGCCAATGACTACGAATTCAAAGTTTTTAAATGCAGCATCTGTATTGGTGTTAAAGATGGGGATGATTGCCCCAGCAACGGTTTTTATGTCAATTGCTGCGGTCGGAGAAATACAAGCGTCTGTAGTCCGCTCTATTGAGGTTCGTGGGAATAAGTTTGTAAGTTCTCAGGCGATTCGAGACAATATGGGGATTAAGGTTGGGCAAGGTGTTTCCAGTGGTGATGTTGATAGTGCTGTGAAGAATCTTTTCGAATTGGGTTTATTTTATGATGTTAAAATAAATCCGGTGGGTGATAAATTAGTTGTATTCGTAAAAGAATATGAGGTTGTCAATCAAATATTGTTTCAAGGAAATAAATCTTTTAAAGACCCAGATCTTAAGCGGTTTATTTCTTTAAAACCGAATGAGCCTTTTAATTCTGCTAAGCTTTCTGCTGATATAAATACAATTCGTGAGGCTTATAAAACTCTTGGTCGTAATAATATCACTGTTAACGTTCAAACGATTAACCTTGGAAAAGGGCGGGTTAATGTGGTATTTAATGTCGTTGAAGGGAAAAAAACAAAGATTGGTGATATCACTTTTAAGGGAAATAATGTCTTTGGAAGTCGTCGTTTGCGTGATGTGATTTCAACAAAAACTTCAGGAATTTTTTCGAAGTTGTTGGGAGGTGATGTTTACAGTGAAGAGCGCCTCGCTGTTGATGAAGAAGCTTTACGTCGCTTTTATTATAACCGTGGTTATGCAGATTTTCGTGTAGTCTCTTCTAAAGCAACTTTTGATGCAGCAAGCAATACGTATAAAATTTCTTTCGTTCTTGATGAGGGTGCGCTCTATAAAATTAGCGATATTCAGGTTGAAAGTGATGTTGATGGAATTGACGTTCAATCTGTGAAAAGGATGCTTAAAACCCAGCCAGGTAATGTTTATAGTGCAGAAGATATTGAACAGTCTGTTGCAACTATTAATAACAAAGTTGCTGATTCGGGATATGCTTTTGCTAAAGTTGAACCGCGGGGAAATCGTAATTTAGCAAATCATACAATTTCAATTTTATATAATATTGAACGGGGTACACGTGCTTATATTCAACGTATTGATATACGTGGCAATGAGAAAACGCGTGATTACGTCATTCGCCGTGAGATTGATTTAAACGAAGGAGATGCTTACAATCAAACTTTATTACAGCGGGCAAAACGTCGTCTAGAAAGTTTAGGTTTCTTCAAAGCCGTTAATATTTCAATGGTTCCTACAGATCAATCTGACCAAGTTGTTTTGGTAATAGATGTCGTTGAAGCTTCAACAGGAGATCTCTCTCTTTCTGGAGGGTATACAACAGGGGGAACAAGTCCTGGTATGTCACTTGAAGTTTCTGTTACTGAACGTAATCTTGGGGGACGTGGTCAATATGTTCGTTTAGGATTAGGTGCGGGGCAAGAAAAATCTCGTAATTATAATTTATCATTTGTTGATCCTTATTTCTTAGGGTATCGTTTATCTGCTGGTGTTGATGTTTTTCGTAGTACTTATCGTGCTGATAAAGCCTATGATGTACGGCAGACAGGTGGATCTCTGCGGTTTTCGTTACCTATTAATAATCAATTATCTGCTAATGTAGCTTATTCTTATGTGCAGGAAGAATATGATTTTGGCGGAGAGTATGATTTTGACAAAGAGAGTGACATAATAGAATTATATGGGAAATATTCTGGTGCGATTGTTCAAGCTGCAAAACACAGCCCTTGGAAACGTTCATCAATTAGTTATGGTTTCACCTATAATACGATTGATGATATGAGATCCCCCCATGATGGGTGGTACGTGCATCTGCTTCAGGAATATGCAGGGCTTGGTGGGAGTGCAAAGTTCTTGAAGACCACGGGTAAGGCGATGATGTACAAGACTCTTTCTGACCAGAAGGATATCGTTGGTTTGCTTTCCTTTGGGGGTGGTTATATCCACGGAATGGGCCGAGATGGTGTTCGTATTTTCGATATGTTTAAAGTAAATTCTGATATGATTCGAGGGTTCAAATATAATGGAATAGGTCCGCGTCAGGTTTCCAGTAAGGGTGAGGTTTATTTCTTGGGGGGAACGACATATATGAATGCGACTGCTGAAGTACAGTTCCCTATCCCTGTCGTGCCTGAGGGATTTGGGTTGCGCGGTGCTTTATTTGCGGATATTGCCACGCTTTATGGCAATAATTATAAAGCCGTTTTTAAGGGTGAACCGTCTGTTACCAATACCAAAAGTGCTTGGCGTTCATCTGCAGGTGTGAGTTTGATGTGGGATTCTCCGTTTGGTCCTTTGCGTTTTGATTATGCTTGGCCAATAACGAAACAGGAAGGTGATCGTGTGCAACAATTGAACTTTGGTATTTCTACGAAGTTCTGATTTGAGCGATTTTAAGAAGGAAAAACTTGAAGAGAATAGCTTAAGCTGGGAGAGAAAGTGTTTTGATGGCGGATACATTTTTTTTTACGCCGTCCCGACGATTGACAGTTGCAAATGCTGCTGAGTTGACGGGTGCAAAGCTTCTTAATCCAGAGTTTTCTCATAAAGTTATCAATACTCTTTCTTCACTTGAGAGTGCTGTGGAAGGTTCGCTTGTTTTTGTAGAGCATCGGAAGTTTTCTGATGCTTTACTGGACAGTTCTGCTGTTGCTGTTTTGTGTACGAATGAGATTGTTTTTAAAGTTCCCGAAACTATGGCAATTTTGGTGACATCCACACCACAGCGTGACTTTGCTCAGATTGGTCGTATTTTGTTTCCAGATTCTGTCAAGCCAATGCCTTGGTTGGGGCAGAAGGGGATTTCATCGCATGCGCATATTCATCCAACGGCTAAGTTGGCACATGATGTGTGTATTGAAGCGGGAGCTGTTATTGGTAAAAATGTTGAGATTGGTGCAGGAACTCTTATTTCATCCACAGCTGTTATCGGTGAAAATTGCCGTATTGGATGTGACTGCTATATTGCTCCTAAGGTAACAGTTCAGTGTTCTATAATAGGTGATAAGGTTCAGCTTTACCCTGGTGTTTGCATTGGGCAAGATGGTTTTGGTTATGTTGGGGGCGTTTCTGGAATCGAGAAAATTCCACAGCTTGGTCGCGTTATTATTGAGGATGGTGTAGAAGTTGGTGCGAACACGACAATTGATCGTGGAACATTTCAAGATACTGTTATTGGTGAAGGAAGCAAGATTGATAATCTTGTACAAATTGCCCACAATGTAAAAATTGGCCGCTATTGTCTTATTGCCGCTCAATGTGGCATTGCGGGAAGTACATCTATAGGGGATATGTCTCAGCTTGGCGGAAGTGTGGGAGTAGCTGATCACATCATAATAGGTAAATCTGTTCAGATTGCTGCTCGTAGTGGTGTTATGAATGACATTCCGGATGGCGAAAAATGGGGAGGTAGTCCAGCGCGACCATTTAAACAATGGTTTCGTGAAGTAGCGGCGTTGCGCAGTATGGGAAAAGTTAAAAAGGAGAAACGCTGATATGATCAGCAGTGAAAAAACTAAAAACTTAGAGGCTGTCGATATTGAAAAGCTATTATCAATATTACCGCACCGTTATCCATTTTTATTAATTGATCGTATCGTTGATATTGATGGTGAACAAGAAGCGATTGGTATTAAAAATATAACGATTAACGAGCCACATTTTACGGGACATTTTCCCTCAAAGCCTGTTATGCCTGGAGTTTTGATTTTAGAAGCTATGGCACAAACGGCAGGAGCAATAGCACTTTTAAATTTAGGCAATAAGCAAACAAATTTAGTTTACCTTATGACGGTTGATAATGCGAAATTTCGTAAGCCGGTTATGCCTGGTGATCAGCTCAAGATTCATGTTCAGCTTTTGAAAAAAAGATCTGGTATGAGACGTTTTTCATGTGTTGCAAAAGTAGAAGATGTCCGCGTCGCTGAAGCAGAAATTGCAGCAATGATTGTCGAAGAAGCATAAACGATATTTGATGGGAATTTAAAAATGTCCGGTACGAAAATCCATCCAACTGCTCTTGTGGAGAAGGGAGCGCAGCTTGGTGAGAATGTACGCGTTGGACCATTTTGCCATATTAGTTCAGAGGCTGTTATTGGTGATGAATGTAGTTTGACAAGTCATGTTGTAATAATGGGAAAGACAACGTTAGGAGCCAAGAGTAAAGTATTTTCTCATGCCGTTTTGGGGGCAGATCCGCAAAATAATAAACATAAAGGAGGGGCTACAACTCTTTTTATTGGTAAGAATTGTACGATTCGTGAAGGTGTAACAATGCATAGGGGGTCCGATTCGAGTGTAGGAATGACAGTTGTTGGTGATAATTGCCAATTTTTTTGTTATGCACATATCGCTCACGATTGTTATGTAGGCAATCATGTAACATTTGCCAATAACGCAATGATTGCTGGTCATGTTACTATTGGTGATTATGTGATTATTGGTGGTGGTGCTGCTGTTCATCAATTTGTTCGTGTTGGACATCATGCATTTATCGGCGGCGTATCTGCACTGGTTGGTGATCTGATACCTTATGGAACAGCTGTTGGTGTGCAGGCAAAACTTGCTGGACTCAATATTATTGGCATGAAGCGTGCAGGACTTGAGCGTCAAGATATTCATGCACTCCGTCATGCGGTTGCTATGCTTTTTGATCATAGCAAACCATTTAAAGAGCGTGTCAGTGATGTTGCTTCTTTCTATTCTTCTTCTCAGTCTGTTTCTGAAGTTGTTAATTTTATTAAAGAAGAAGGAAAGCGTTTTTATTGTACACCAAAATTTGAAGGTGTTAGAATAAAAGAACATAAGGATTAAAAATGCCTATTTGGGGAGCCAGAAGTTTTCTTTCCGGCCGTACTGCTATTATAGCAGGAAATGGTGTTCTACCGATTACTGTTGCGCAGACTCTTGAGAAGAATGGAGAAAATCCTTTTCTTGTGCTTTTGCATGGTGAGGCAGATTCTGTTCTTTATCGCTATGAGCATTGCGAGCTATCAATTGTAGAGTTAGCACGACTCGTTAAAATTTTAAAAGAGGCTGGTGTATATAATGTTGTTTTGGCAGGTGGTGTAAAAAAGCGTCCACTTCTTAAACAATTGCGACTGGACTGGACAACATTTTTAGCTCTTCCTAAGTTAATCGGAGCTTTGAAGAGGGGAGACGATGCGTTATTAAAAGCTTTTATACGGGTTATTGAAGCACACGGTTTTTGTGTTATCGGTGCTCACGAAATAGTCCCAGATCTTTTAGCTCCCATAGAATTTAATTTAACAGTACGGCGCGCTACTCCAAAAGAGAAAAAAGATATTTTTTTAGCAGTAGAAGCAGCAAAGCTTTTAGGTCAATTAGATATCGGGCAAGCCGTTGTCGTTGTCCAAGGAAGGGTGGTTGCTCTAGAGGGCGCTGAGGGAACTGATAATATGTTGTGGCGTATTTGTGAAATGCGAGAAAGAGGGCAAATTCCCCTTAAAGGTGGCATTCTTGTAAAATGCGCAAAACCACAACAGGATAATCGCGTTGATTTGCCATCAATTGGGCCCGCGACAATAATGAATATTGCAAAGAGTGGTTTATCTGGTGTTGCGGTGGAGGCAAATAGAAGTCTAATATTATCAGTGAAAACAACAATAGAAAAAGCCAACAAATATTCTTTATTTATAGAGACATTTGAAAAGTTTGGTCATGAATAATTGTTTCTTAAAGATTGCAGTGGTTTCAGGTGAGGAATCTGGTGATTTACTTGGGGCCGATCTAATTTCTTGTTTATCACAACAGATAGGATGCAATATTCATTTGATTGGTGTTGGGGGGAGCCATTTAAAGGCATTAGGCTTAAAAAGCTTTTTTGATTCCCATGATATTGCTTTAATAGGTTTAAAGGAGGTGTTGAAAAAACTACCATTGTTGTTGCTACATATTCGCAATTTATCCAAATTTATTGCACAAGAACAACCTGATTGTTTAATTATTATTGATAGTCCTGATTTCACGCATCGTATTGCAAAAAAGGTACGTGCTTTAGCGCCTTCTATTCCTATCATTAAATATATTGCACCGACCGTTTGGGCATGGAGGCCAGAGCGTGCGAAAGCTATGTGTGGATTTGTTGATCATGTTTTAGCGGTTTTTCCTTTTGAAGAAAAGATTATGCAAGATTTGGGAGGCCCTGCCACGACTTATGTTGGACATCGTCTTTTGACATATCCTCCCCTTTTGAGAGTTCAGTCAGAAAAAAAAAGCCAATTAGAACACAGAAATTTGATCGATACACAAACATTATCGCCTACATTAGTTATTTTGCCAGGATCACGCAATTCAGAAATTCGTTCCTTAATGCCTATTTTTCGAGAAACAGTAGAGATTCTTGTACAACGTATTCCTCATTTACGTATTATTTTACCAACCTTACCTCATTTGGTAGATAGAATCTGGGACTTTGTGCAGGGCTGGAAAAGCAAGATAGAAATTGTAGTTGGTGAAGATGAAAAATGGCGTGCTTTTGCACAAGCAGATGTTGCTCTTGCTGCACATGGAACTGTTTCACTTGAATTAGCCTTAGCAAAAGTTCCTATGGTTCTTTGCTATAAACTTGATTTCTTTTCTAAAATATTTATTTTTCCTAAAATGATGTTATGGAGTGCTGCTCTTCCAAATATTATTTCTGATAAGCCTATTGTTTCGGAATATTTGAATGAATTAATCCGTCCTGGCATGTTAGCAAGACAGGTAGAACAACTTTTGGCTAATCCTTTATTGCGACAGGCACAACTTGATTCCTTTGAGATGGTAGAACAGAAAATGAAAACTGAAGTACCATCGGGGGTTGTTGGCGCACAAACAATTATCACTCTTTTAAAAAGCAGGAATAAAATTGTATAAATAAAGCAATATTTTAATGATTAATATTTAATTTTAGCAAGAAAATTACAAGCACGTTGGCTTTTAGGATTGGTAAAAAATTCTTCAGAGGCTGTATCTTCAACAATTTTTCCATTTTCTAGAAAGAGTATTCTTTCTGAGACTTTACGTGCGAAGCCCATTTCATGGGTAACACAAAGCATTGTGATCCCTGTATCGGCCAATCGAGCCATCACTTCCAAAACTTCTCCCACACTTTCTGGATCAAGAGCAGAGGTTGGTTCATCAAAAAGCATGACTTCGGGTTCCATACAAAGTGCACGGGCAATCGCAACACGTTGTTGTTGCCCACCAGAAAGTTGTAAAGGATATTTTTCACAGTGTTTTTCAATACCAACATGCGTTAAGTAACGAATTGCCCGTTCTTTTGCTTGTTGTTTGGAAAGGCCCTGAACTGTCATAGGTGCTAAAATACAATTTTGTATAACGCTCATGTGGGGAAATAAATTAAAGTTCTGAAAGACCATTCCTATCTTACGAAGAACATTTTTTTGCTGTTGTATAGGTGCAGTATGGATATCAACGTTATGGATACAGATTGAACCTTTTTGTGCTTGTTCTAATTGATTAATACAACGAATTAACGTTGATTTTCCTGATCCGGATGGTCCACAAATAACGATATGTTCACCAGCTTGAACATTAAAGTTGATATCATGTAGGACCTGAAAGTTTCCATACCATTTATTTAGATTTCGAATAGAGATCACTGGTTTTTTACTGGGAGAGATCGATTTATTATTTTTCAAATTCATCTTATTTTATTCTTTCATTGATGAAGAACTTGATTAATTCAACATTTTGGTTTGGTAAAGTTTTTTATGATCATTTTATTTACCGTAAATGTCGAGTGAGGCGCTGCTCGATAAAAACAATAAAACGATGAATGAGTTCAACGATAAAGAGATAGATAAGAGCAGCCCAAACGTAAACTTGAAAATCGAAAGTCCGTGAATAAGCGAGTTTAGCAACCCCCATTAAATCATAAACAGTAATAAGTGAGGCAACAGCACTGGATTTAATCATTAAAATCAACTCATTTCCTAGGGGGCGTAATGCTACAATCATTGCTTGTGGAAGAATAACTCTAAAAAATGTGACAGAGTTGCTTAAACCTAAAGCTTTTGATGCTTCGCGTTGTCCAGTTGTTACGGATAGAAAACTTCCTTTAAAGATCTCAGATTGATAGGCAGCAGAATTGAGTGTAAAAATAAAAAGACAACAATACCACGCGTTTTGAAAAAACCACCATAGCCCCACCTGTTGCCAAAAACTGTTCATTGAACCAAGCCCATAATAAAAAAGAAAGAGTTGAGCTAATAAAGGAGAGCCGCGGAAAAAATAGACATAAGCATTTGCAAAATATTGTAAAAATGTATTCTTTGATAGACGTGCAAAAGCGATAATCATACCCAAAAAAAGACCTAGAGAACAAGAAATAGAAACAAGCTCAACAGTAATAATAAAGCCATTAATAAATTTTGGTCCATAATGGCTTAAAAGATCAGGATTAAAAAGGAAATAAAGCCACTCAGGAATCATTGACCTAGCACCTTTTTATAGCCTATTTGAGTGTATGTTTCCAAATGGCGTAAGATTGCAGCAAAAAACGCTGAAAATAACAAATAGAGTAAGCATGCTATAAAATAAAATAGCATGGGTTTATTGGTAGCAGCGACAGCTAAATTCGTTTGTCGCATGAGGTCAACAAGCGCGATTGTAGAAACAAGGGATGTATCTTTCAGTAAAGTAAGCCAATTATTAGAAAGTCCTGGTAAGGCATTTCGGATGAGCTGAGGAAAGACAATACGAAAAAATGTGGTTGTTCGCGAAAGACCTAAAGCTTTAGCCGCTTCATATTGACCTTTATCAAAAATATTAAATGCTCCAAGCCAAACTTCACAAGAAAAAGCTGCAAGAACCATACTAAGAGCAAGAACACCAGCAACAAAAGCATTGATACTGAACATGATTTCAAAATTAAAATAGTCAAATAAATTTTGAATAAGGCTTTGTAATCCGTAGTAAACTAAAAACAGAGTTAAAAGCTCTGGTAATCCACGAAACACCGTTGAAAAGAGACGTGCTAGAGCTTTAGCTATCTTAATATTGGATCGAATCATTACTGCATTGAGAAGTCCTAGAGGAAATCCTAGAAGGCCACAACATAACGCCAATGACAATGTCATTCCTGCACTGGAAAGTATAACCGCTCCCCATCCCCCATTGCTAAATGATAGCAATGCTAAATTTTCAATCATTCTTGTGTTCCTCATGAAAGAGTTAGATAATATTTTTTAGCAATAACCAACGGGTTTCATTTAAATATCATATTGATATTCAATAAACATCACTTGTAAAATATTTTCTCATAATTTTCTCATAAGTTCCATCCAAACGAATTTCTTTTAGCGCCTCATTGAGCTTATTTTTAAGATCATTATTATTTTGACGGACTGCAATTGCAACAGGAAATCTTGTTTCTTCTAGAGTTCCTAGGAGGAAACAGCAATCTTTTCCTTCATTTTTAAGCCAATTTAATGCTTGTAATTTATCAACAATAATCACATCAAGTCGATGATTTAAAAGATCACGATTCACTTCGATTGTGGAAGGATAGAGTTTTATTTTCACCTCTTCAGAGGCATAATGATCTTCTGCATAGAAAGCTTGTGTTGTATTTGATTGCACACCAAGATTTTTACCTCTAAAGTCTTTTGTCGCGATTTCTTTAATTCCCGAAGCTTTGGTAACAATAACAGCCAGTGCTGTATCGTAGTAAGGATCTGTAAAGTCAATTTTTTGTAAACGCTCTTGTGTGAGAGAGAGGGAAGCAATGATAGCATCATATTTTTTTGCAATAAGTCCAGGGATCATTCCCTCGAAGTCTTGTGTAACAATAGTACACTCAACATTCATTTTTTTACAAAGTGCATAAGATATATCAATATCAAGTCCCTGCAATTTATTATTTGAGTCAATATAACTGAAGGGAGGATAGGTGCCTTCACTCGCAATTTTTAATGTTTTCGCATCAGCCAATTGGGTGAATAGTGCGGCGCTTATTATAAGAGCTCCTGCTAATAGTTTCATGATGTTCTCCTATTGGATAAGCGGGCAATATGAAATCATTATGTTTTTATAATCTGTAAGCTTTTTGGGAGCAATTCAAAAATTTATTGATGTTTATTTTAGATCATTATGTTGGGCATTATTGATAAAAAAAGAATAAATATCTTATTGCTTGTATGATAGCTTAATTTTCACGAAATGATTGATTTGAATCATTTCATGAGTCAAAACTGAGATTTTTTTTGAAAATAAGGCTATTCAATTTGAACATAAAGAAAAAATTAGATTTTGATACGATAAAAATACAACCTTATTGTTGTTATTAGATTCTACAAAATGTTTAGATCTCAAGGAGCAATTAAAAGTTATTTTGATAAATGTAAATTTTCTTATAAAAATGCCGAATTTCCAATTATACCCGCATGTCCAATAAAAAGTTAAAGATACCCCTTAAATATACAGATTGAGTTTTAATTCATAGTGATATCTAATTGATATCGAAAGTAAAATATTTTCTCATAATTTTCTCATAGGTTCCATTGGCGCGAATTTCTTCTATTGCTTTATTAAAACTGTTTTTAAGATCATTATTATTTTGACGGAGTGCAATTGCAATAGGAAAATTTGTTTCTTCTAGAGTTCCCAAGAGGAGACAGCAGTCTTTTCCTTCATTTTCAAGCCAATTTAATGCTTTTAATTTATCAAAGATGATGATATCAAGCCTATGGCTTAAAAGATCACGATTAACTTCTGTTGCTGTAGGATAAAGTTTGATATTAACTCCTTCAGAGGCATAATGATCTTCCGCATATGCAGCTTGTGTTGTATTTGATTGTACACCAAGGTTTTTACCTCTAAAGGCTTGTGTTGAGATTTCTTTAATTTCCGAATTTTTGGTAACGATAACAGCGAGTGCTGTGTTGTAGTAAGGATCTGTAAAATCAATTTTTTGTAAGCGCTCTTTTGTAGGAGAGAGGGAAGAAACGATAGCATCATATTTTTTGGCAAGAAGACCGGGAATCATCCCCTCAAAGTCTTGTGTGACAATAGTACATTCAACATTCATTTTTTTACAAAGCGCATAAGATATATCAATATCAAACCCTTGCAGTTTGTTATTTGAGTCAATATAACTAAATGGCGGATAAGAAGCATCGCTTGCAATTTTCAGCGTTTGAGAATTGGCCGATAGGGTAAACAGTGTCGCGCTTATTATAAGAGCTCCTGCTAATAATTTCATTATGTTCTCCTATTAGATAAGCTGGCAAATATGAAACCATCATGAATTTTTATAATCTGTAAGCTCTTTTGGAGCAATGTAAAAAATTTATCTATGTTCATTTTGCTATCATTATGCTGAATATCATTATCAAAAAAATAATTTCTTTTTATCAAGTATGGGAATAAAAAATACAGGAAAGAAAGTCACCTCTTATTGATTATAGGGTGATTTTTAATAATTTTATTTAAAAATCAATAATTTATCTTTAAAAGAAAAACTATCAACTTAAATACAAAGAAAATTTCAGCTTTTAACAGGACAAAATGTAAAAGTGTTTTTATTCTAATTAGAGAAGCACTTAATGTAAGCTTTTTGCAATTTTATCTGAAGAAGATAGAAAGAAAAATTCTGACATTGCTAGATTTTAATATGTAATAAGGCTTTTAAACATGGGGGAATGATAGGGAATACATTTCCATTAAAGATAATGAGGATTATAAGGTAAAATTTTCAATTTCTTTTTGCTAAATGTTTGGCTAATTTGCAGAAGAGTATTCTCAATTTCTTTACAGAGCTAAAACTTAGAATTTTTTAGTAAATTTTTATGATGATGTTATCTCTGTAGAAAGAGTTTTAAAATCACGTTTTATAAAAATTTTTAAAGGATGTTTTTTGATTACTCTCAATAAAGCTTCAGTAAATTGAAGCTTTATTGATTTCTTTTTTTAATTTGCACGTTCATCTATAGGAACATAGTCACGCATAGCATAGCCTGTGTAGAGTTGTCGAGGACGACCAATTTTTTGTGCAGGGTCTTCAATCATTTCTTTCCATTGTGCCACCCACCCGACACTGCGCGCCAATGCAAAAAGGACAGTAAACATTTCAGTTGGAAAACCTAGAGCTTTTAATGTAATGCCGGAATAGAAATCAACATTGGGATAAAGCTTTTTCTCAATAAAATATTCATCACTTAAGGCAATTTTTTCAAGCTCTATTGCAATATCAAGAAGAGGGTCATCTTGAATGTTGAGTTCTTTTAAAACTTCATGACAGGTTTTTTGCATGATTTTTGCACGTGGATCATAATTTTTATAGACACGGTGCCCAAAGCCCATAAGGCGGAAAGGATCATTTTTATCTTTTGCACGTGCAATAAATTCAGGAATTCTTTTAATAGAACCTATTTCTTGTAGCATTTTTAGGCATGCTTCATTGGCACCACCATGTGCTGGTCCCCAAAGGCATGCAACACCTGCTGCAATACAGGCAAACGGATTAGCACCTGAGGATCCAGCAAGACGTACCGTAGATGTAGAAGCATTTTGTTCATGATCTGCATGAAGGGTAAATATTTGATCCATCGCCCGAGCAAGCACAGGGTTTGTTTTATATTCTTCACAAGGAACAGCAAAACACATATGGAGGAAATTTGCAGCATAACTAAGATCATTACGTGGATAAACAAATGCTTGTCCAATACTGTATTTATAGGCCATAGCAGCAAGCGTTGGAACTTTTGAGATAAGACGAACAGAAGCAATCATTCTCTGGTGAGGATCTGTAATATCAATAGAGTCGTGATAGAACGCAGACATAGCGCCAAGGCAGGCAACCATGACGGCCATAGGATGAGAATCACGACGGAAGCCATGGAAGAAGCGTGCAAATTGTTCGTGGACCATGGTATGCTGCATAATACATCGATCAAATTCATTTTTTTCTTGCTGTGTTGGGAGTTCACCATAAAGTAAAAGATAACAACTTTCGAGAAAGTCTCCTTTTTCAGCCAATTGATCAATAGGATAACCACGATAAAGCAATATGCCTTTATCACCATCGATATAAGTAATTTTTGATTCACAAGAAGCTGTTGAAGTAAAACCAGGATCATAAGTAAAAATATCGGTTTTTTTATAGAGAGAAGCAATTTCAATGACTTCAGGTCCACTCGTGCCTTTACGCAAGGGAAGCTCTACTTTTTTATCATTCACAATAATATATGCGTTATTCTCAGACATTCGGTATTCCTTTCAGATCCTTCACTTCTAAAAATTAAGACTCTGCTTCATCAGAGTGGGGGATGTATAACTGAAGCTTTTCTTACTTATTTAAGGGTAGATTGCCTCTAAAAGTGAGTACATGCAATCTAAAAATATTTCCTTATTGATCATTATTACTCAATAAGAAATGTATTTCAATGATATAACATAAAAAACTCTTTTAGGGCACGTTGAGATATCTGTATAGACCCTTATTTGAGGAAATATACTCAGTGTCCATCATGGGTATATTGTTGTGATAAGTTGGTCCTTGATGCGATGAAGAGATTCATCGCGTCCTAATAAAATAAGAACATCCAAAACACCTGCTGATGTTGCACATCCTGTAAGAGCTGCGCGAAGTGGTTGGGCGATAGATCCAAATTTGAGATTCTGTGTTTGTACACAAGAGCGAAGTGTTTCATCTAGAGTTTTTGTATCCCAAGAGGGGCAAGCTTTCAGAGCAAGATAAAGATCGTTTAAAATGGTTCGTCCATTTTTATCTAAGAGTATTTGAGCTTTTTCATCAAGTTGTAAAGGTCGTTGCATAAAAATGAAGGAGGCATTGTCAATCAGTTCGCACAGTGTTTTTGAACGTTCTTTCAAATGCGGGATTGCTTTTAAAAATTGAACACGGCGTTTTTCATCAAGTCTTTCAATAATTTGTGCTCCCCTATCGGTTTCTGGTAGAATATTAAGAGCGGCATCAAAAAGTTCTTGATCATTACTCATACGCATATAGTGTCCGTTGATGGAATCGAGCTTTTTGAGATCAAAACGAGCAGCACCTTTGTTAATATCCTTAATATCAAACCAAGAAATCATATCTTTAAGGGACATCAGTTCGTCATCACCATGACTCCAACCTAAACGGACAAGGTAATTGCGCAAAGCAGCAGGAAGATATCCCATTGTTCGGTAGGCATCAACACCGAGCGCACCATGTCGCTTTGATAATTTTGCACCGTTTTCACCATGGATAAGAGGAATATGGGCCATAACAGGAATGTCCCATCCCATTGCTTTAAAGATAATCGTTTGTCGGGCTGCGTTGGTAAGATGATCGTCACCACGTATAATATGTGTGATGCCCATATCATGATCATCAACGACAACAGCATGCATATAGGTAGGCGAACCATCAGAACGCAAAATAATGAAGTCATCGAGATCTTTATTAGGAAAACGGACATCACCTTGAACACGATCATGTACAATCGTTTCTCCATCTTGAGGGGCTTTGATGCGAATAACAGGCTTAACACCTTTAGGAGCTTCAGAACTATCACGGTCACGCCAACGTCCATCATAACGTGGTGGGCGCCCTTCTGAACGGGCTTTTTCACGCATTTCAGCTAACTCCTCAGGGGAAGCATAACAATAATATGCTTTGTCATTTTTGACCAACTGTTCAGCGATTTGGCGGTGACGTTCTGCACGTTCGAATTGCGAAATAGGGGCGCCATCATAACTAAGACCCATCCAGTGCAAGCCATCTATAATGGCTTTTACAGCTGCTTCTGTTGAACGCTCTCGGTCTGTATCTTCAATTCGTAAAAGCATTTTTCCACCGGTATGTTTTGCATAAAGCCAATTAAAAAGAGCAGTACGAGCACCACCAATGTGAAGGAAGCCAGTGGGTGAAGGGGCAAAACGAGTAATAACAGACACGAATATTTTCCTTTAAACTAAGATATTACTTATGGAATTTTATAGAAAAGTCATGTTAGCATAAGTGATGGGGCGTGCAATAGCCGTATTGCGAGTTAAAGTGGGGGACTGATGTTTTATAAAAGTAAAGAGGGTTTATCCGAAAAATCTGTTACAGAAAGAAAAAAGCCATGTCAGATAGGGCAGAGTGTTTTTTCTAGGTATGATGATGCAAAGAACAGTAGCTATAATCAACAAAAACTTTTTTTATTGACACTCTTAAAAGAAGTAATCATTTTTTTTCGCAAATGGTTAGAAGATTGTATTAATAAAGAAGTTTCTTTTGGTATCCTTTTTTCGCTGATTTTAGTCTTTTTTGCCCTAGGAATCATTTTCTATTTTCATTTAGAGTGGGAACCAAGTTGGGGACAATTGGGGGCGTTGGTCAGTATTTTTCTGGGAATATTCTATGTAGCACGTTTTTATCGAAAAATATCGATTCCCGTGGGGTTTCTGTTTTGTATTATATTGGGTACTTTAGCGGCAAAAATAGAAACGTGGCGTATTGCAACACCCATGCTAAGCAGTGACATTGTCACTACATTGACGGGAAGAATTGTTTCTATTGAGTCAGGTGCCAAAGGAGGATTTCGTTTAGTTTTGGATATTTTGAATACAGAAAATCCCGTATTACGCCATAGTCTTCATCGTGTTCGTTTATCGGCAAGATATTTGCCATCTGGCTTAGCGATTGGTGATGGATTGCATGGAAAAGTTAAGATTCGTGCATTCTCTGGGCCGGTGCGTCCAGGAGGCTACGATTTTAGTTTTCATAATTATTTTAAAAGAATTGGAGCACAAGGCGTTTATTTAGGAAAACCAAGAAAAATATCCGTTTCGCAGCCTGATGGAATATTCGCTATCATTCTACAGAAAATTGAAAATTTACGCACGAAGATGACACAAAGAATCCGTATAGCCCTTGAAGGAGAAAAGGGGAGTGTTGCAGCTGCCCTCATAACAGGGCAGCGTGCTGGTATTTCAAATGAGACAAATGAAGCATTACGTACAGCTGGATTAGCTCATATTTTATCAATATCAGGTTTACATATGGCGTTGTTAAGCGGCATAGTTCTTTTGAGTATCCGTAGTTTTTTAGCATTTTTTTCAGTTTTTTCTTCCTATTATTCCAGTAAAAAATTTGCTGCTATCGTTGCTTTTATGATAACAGCTTTTTATTTGTTATTGTCGGGCTTAGCAATATCAGCGCAAAGAAGTTTTGTGATGATTGCTGTTATGTTGGTTGCTATATTGTGTAATCGCTCTGCTATAACAATGCGTAATTTTTCCATTGCAGGGTTGATAACTCTAGCGATGACACCTCATGAAATATTAGGTCCTAGCTTTCAAATGTCTTTTTCTGCGACTGCTGCTTTGATCGCTTTTTTTGATTGGTGGAGTGGAAGGTCATTTTTTCTTAAAAGAAAAACAACTCCCTCTTATGTTGGAGGAGGAGTGATAAATTTTGTTTTCTTATCGATGCTTTCAACATGTGCTTCTTCCTTTGTTGCAGGGAGTGCAAGTGGAATTTATGCTGCTTATCATTTTTCTAATATGGCATCGTTGAGCATTATCAGTAATGCTTTTGCTTTGCCTGTCATCTCAATTTTTGTCATTCCCTTTGGATTAATCGCAGTTCTTGCAATGTTAGGAGGATTCGAATGGCTTCCTCTTCAAATTATGGGTTTTGGAGTTGATCTTGTAATAAAGATTGCACATGCTATCAAGGCTATTTCTCCTGATTTGAATCCTGGTTTTATGCCGTTATCAGCGTTAGTTTTATTGAGTATAGGCTTGGTTGGACTGACTTTTTGCAAAACACCCATCCGGCTCTTTTTTAGTTTGTTTATTTTGGCAGGTATTTCTATTTGTGTATTGCATTCACCTGTACAACTGATTATAGCAGATAATATGCGCCTCGTGGGCGTTATTCATGATAAAAAATTATATATTGATCGTTACCATATTTCTAAGTTCACGACATCCATATGGAAAAAGTCATTTCGTGTGAATGAAACGATTAAACCAACAAAATATGGTCCTTCGTTGCACGGACAATTTATTTGTGATTATCATGTATGTACATCTTTATTGGATAATGGATTAAAAGTGATCGTTTTACAGAGAGAAACAGATCAATGTGTAGAGGCAGATATTCTCATTCAGACATTTGTGATGCATAATCCAACTTGTTACAAGAAGGCAAAAATAGTATTTATACCTCAACAATTGTTATCACGAGGAAGCGTTATGATGACCAAAGGTGGAGATATTATTTGGTCTTCGCTAGGGTTTCATAGACCATGGAATATGCACAGACAGCATTCATAAAAACATATAATCAGTCATATTTTGCTTCACATTTGGATAATGACAAAACAAAAAATAACAGAAGACTTTTCTCATAATATTTTACGGTATTTAAATTGGTAAGTTTATCAACGTTATTGAAATGAGATAATAATCTACAGTTTTCTAGAAATGGATGATTTTTTATATCTGATCATTTTAATTTTTTCAAAAAAATTGATATGTGCATCTTTGTGCATCCTATTGATAGCACAAAATAAATCAAAAATTCTTATTGAATGAGAAAAATGCTAACAAATATTCTCAAAGAAATAAAAAGATAATTGTTGATTATTCTATTTTATTCTTATCATATATTTCTATAACGAGTAACATCTCTTCAAGCAAGAGATGATGGTCAATTTAAATAGATTGCGTCAAGAGGTTGTCTTTTATTATCATTATTATCGGTGGTAATAGGGGTGATAAATCCTGCTTATACGGATAGAAGGCAAAGTCATTCATGAATGTTCAGCAGTTAAAAAAAATGGCAGCTATTAAAGCGCTTGAGTTTGTTGAAGATGGTATGCGGCTTGGTATCGGATCTGGTTCGACAGTCAATGAATTTATTCGTCTTCTAGGTGAGCGTGTTGCGGATGGTTTGCGGGTGACTGGTGTTGCTACTTCAAAATATTCTGAACAACTCTGTCATAAGTTTGGAGTGCCTGTTAGCACTTTAGAACAAATACCTGAGCTGGATCTTGATATTGACGGAGCAGATGAAATTGGTCCTGAGATGATGCTCATTAAAGGGGGAGGGGGAGCATTGTTGTATGAAAAAATTGTAGCGTCGGCATCTCGTGCAATGCTTGTCATTGCGGATGAAACAAAGGTGGTAAAAAGACTTGGTGCTTTTGCACTACCAATTGAAGTTAATCCATTTGGTATCCACACAACATGCAGAGCCATTGAAAAAGTCGCTGATGATTTAGGGCTTTCTGGAAAAATTGCATTGCGAATGAATGGAAAAAATCCTTTTGAAACAGATGGTGGCCATTTTATTCTTGATGCATTTTGGGGCTGCATTTTGCAACCAAAACCATTATCAGATGCACTTCTTGCTATTCCTGGTGTTGTTGAGCATGGCCTTTTTTTGGGGTTGGCTTCACGTGCAATTGTCGCTATGGCTGATGGTCAAATAAAAGTTTTAGAACCGTTTGATTTTTAGAAAAGGCATTTACATGATGATATGTTAGCACAGTAAAAAAGGGTCTTAAAGATTTTAGGTAGAATAACGAATTAAAATTATAATTAGCGATCGGGGTAATCATTAAATGAAAATAATATTTTCTTTTCAGCGTTTTGTCGTATATTTTAGTGCAATTGCTATTTTTGTTGTGAATGTTGGCATGGCTTATGCACAAGGGGTGAGTGATCAACATTTAGATTCAGCGCGAAAGGCAATCAGAGCTATTCATGCAACGGATCAATTTGATAGCTTTTTACCAAATGCGGTCCATGATTTCAAAAATGAACTGATTAGCGATGATCCGAATTTGGCAACAGCTATTTCTGATATTGTTGATAAGCAGGCGCTTGCTTTAATTAAAAGGCGCTCTGATCTAGAAAAAGAGATTGCTCATGTATATGCAAAATATTTTACTCAAAAAGAGCTTGATGCGATAACAACATTTTATAATTCTGATACCGGTAAAAAGTTTTTGACAGAAGTCCCCAATATTGCACGTGATTCTTATTCAGCATTTGATATAT
Organism: Bartonella sp. AA56HLJMS; assembly: GCF_042197145.1. Lineage (NCBI taxonomy): Bacteria > Pseudomonadati > Pseudomonadota > Alphaproteobacteria > Hyphomicrobiales > Bartonellaceae > Bartonella > Bartonella sp. AA56HLJMS. Next base: position 50,028 of record NZ_JBHIRL010000009.1, read on the forward strand.
GGCGTACTGCTCTTATGCGGGATCTTGTAGAAAATGTGAAAAAAGAGATGTCTGAAACACTTAATTTGAATAATTCTACTATGCCTACAAATATGCCTATAAAATCAGAATCTTCAGAAAATAAAAAATAGCTTGATCGATATCATGACAACAATAGGCAATTTCTGATTTTTTTAATAGCGGCGGTTTTCCCGCCGTTTTAAATATTTTAATGAGAATAAGTCTTTTTAGAATACTGCTTTATAAAAAAGGCTTCTTCAAAAAAAAGACTTTCATTTGATAATAAAAGATCTTAGCCTACTCTTGCAGATGTATAAGAAGGAATAATTCGTGGGCTCTTTTGACTTTGATTTATTTGTTATTGGAAGTGGTTCTGGTGGAGTGCGTGCAGCACGGCTTGCTGGAGGTCTTGGCAAGCGGGTCGCTATAGCAGAGGAATATCGTATAGGGGGCACTTGTGTTATTCGTGGTTGCGTTCCCAAAAAACTTTATGTTTATGCATCACAATATGTAAAAGAATTTAAGAAAAGTGTTGGTTTTGGGTGGGAATATGCGGATCCAATTTTTAGCTGGGAAAAGTTGGTTGCAGCTAAAAATAAAGAAATATCAAGGTTAGAAGGGTTGTATCGTAAGGGATTAGAAAATAACAATGTGCATATTTATGAAAGTCGTGCTACTTTTATAGATGATCACACATTAGAGCTTTCTGCCACGGGTGAGCGGGTAAGTGCAGAAAAAATTTTGATTGCAACAGGGGCAAAACTTGCACCAAATACGTCCATAGAAGGCGGTGAATTTTGCCTTACTTCTAATGAGATTTTTGACCTTAATCAACTCCCAAAATCAATAGTGATTGTTGGTGGAGGGTATATTGGTGTTGAATTTGCTAATATTTTTCATGAATTAGGTGTAAAAACAACACTCCTTCATCGTGGTGATTTAATCCTTCGTAATTTTGATCATGATTTGCGGCAATTGCTCAGCGATGCAATGATTGAAAAAGGGATTTCTATTCTCTATGGCATAACAATTTCTAAAGTGCAGGCTGCAGAAAATTGTTATGAAGTTGTTTTATCAAATGGGAAAATAATCAGAGCCGATCAGATTATGTTGGCTACGGGGCGTGTACCAAATACAACGGGTTTAAGACTTGAGCGGGCAGGTGTTAAGGTGAATGAATTTGGTGCAGTTGTTGTTGATGAGAAAATGACAACAAATATCCCCCATATTTGGGCTGTTGGTGATGTAACAGGTCATATTCAATTAACACCCGTTGCGATTCATGATGCAATGTGTTTTGTTAAGACAGCATTTGAAAATATTCCAACAACACCTGATTATGATTTAATTACAACAGCAGTTTTTTCACAGCCAGAGATTGGAACGGTTGGTCTTTCAGAAGAGGAGGCGGTAAAGCGTTATAAGCGTCTTGAAATTTATCGTACAGTTTTTCGTCCTATGCGTAATATTCTTTCTGGTAGTTCAGAGAAAATGCTTATGAAACTCATTGTTGATGGTGAAAGCCGTATTGTTGTGGGCGCTCATATTTTAGGGGAAAATGCTGGTGAGATGGCTCAGCTTATAGGGATATCTCTCAAGGGTAAGCTGACGAAGGATATCTTTGATGAGACGATGGCAGTGCATCCAACGATGGCAGAAGAATTGGTAACGATGTATAAACCAAGTTATATATATGAAAATGGGAAGAAAATAGAAAGTTAAACAGCATATATTGCGGTAAAAAGCTTTTGATATGCTAATCTGTAAGATTAATCTTTAGAGAGAGTGTAATGATAAAAGAATGGGCGCCTGACACTTGGAGAACAAGGCCAATTAAACAAGTTCCGACTTATCCAGATAAGTCTATGTTAGAAGATGTTGAGCGAAAACTGAGAAGGTATCCTCCTTTAGTTTTTGCCGGTGAAGCACGTGATTTAAAAAATGAATTAGCAGCCGTTGCGAAAGGCCAAGCTTTTTTATTGCAAGGTGGTGATTGTGCCGAAAGCTTTGCAGAACATGAAGCTGATAATATTCGTGATTTTTTTCGTGTATTTTTGCAAATGGCGATTGTTTTGACCTTTGGTAGTTCTAAACCGGTTGTTAAAATTGGTCGTATTGCTGGTCAATTTGCAAAGCCTCGCTCTTCTGATATTGAAAGAAAAGAGGGAGTTGAATTTCCTGCTTATCGTGGGGATATTATTAATGGCATTGAATTTGAAGCCGGTTCTCGTATTCCAGATCCGCAACGGATGTCTATGGCTTATCGCCAATCTGCGGCAACACTTAATCTATTGCGTGCTTTTTCACAAGGTGGCTATGCTAATTTAGAAAATGTTCACACATGGATGTTGAGTTTTGTTTCTAACAGTCCGCAGGGAGAACGTTATGAATTATTGGCAGAGCGTATTTCTGAAGCAATTGATTTTATGCGTTCTATAGGGATTACATCCAAAACACATTCTTCATTGCGTGAAACATCTTTTTATACCAGTCATGAAGCACTGTTGCTTGGTTATGAAGAGGCTTTGACTCGGATTGATTCAACTTCAGGAAATTGGTATGCAACATCTGGTCATATGTTATGGATTGGTGACCGTACGCGTCAGATTGACCATGCTCACGTTGAATATTGTCGCGGCATTAAGAATCCTATAGGATTAAAATGTGGTCCTTCCATTGAGCCTGATGAGCTTTTAAAATTAATTGATATTTTAAATCCTGAAAACGAGTTGGGGCGGCTTACTCTCATTACGCGCTTTGGTTATGATAAAGTTGAAAGTTATCTGCCTAAACTCATCCGTGCTGTTGAACGCGAGAAGCGTGCGGTTATATGGTCATGTGATCCAATGCATGGCAATACAATTACTGCCAATGGTTATAAGACGCGTCCTTTTGATTATGTTTTAAAAGAAGTAGAGAATTTTTTTGCAGTGCATCGTGGAGAGGGAACTTATCCAGGAGGCATTCATATTGAGATGACAGGTCGTGATGTTACTGAATGTACAGGAGGGGCGCACGCCATTTCTGTGGACGATTTATCTGATCGTTATCATACGCAATGTGATCCACGGTTAAATGCAGATCAAGCGTTAGAATTGGCTTTTCTTGTTGCTGAACTCCTTAAAAAAAATCGCGTGACTGAATCGTTAGCAATTGCTGCTGGGGGGTAGGCAAAAATTTGCCTAATATTTTTAGGTCATTATGGCAGAAAAGAATTTTAAAAAATGATGTTTCCGATGATGAAGAATAAAGTTGTGGTTGCTAAACTGATGAAATGATACAAAGGCTTATGAAAAATGATTTTCGGGTATCAATTGCCCAATTAAATCCTATTGTCGGTGATATTGAGGGGAATTTTTCTTTAGCTGTCATGGCGCATCAAAAGGCCAAAGAAGAGGGGGCTGATCTTGTTTTATTCACGGAACTTTTTATAAGTGCTTATCCGCCGGAAGATCTTGTTCTAAAACCTGCTTTTACAAAAACATGTGAAGAGACTGTTGAGAAATTAGCAAAGATAACCGTAGGCGGACCAGGAATTGTCATTGGTCTTCCATTAAGGCGCAATGGTAATATTTACAACGCTGTCATGGTTCTTGATGAAGGGAGAGTCATTGCCGAATGTTTGAAGTTTGATTTACCTAATTATGCTGAATTTGATGAAAAGCGTTTATTTTCTTCAGGTCCACGTCCTCAGCCTATTGTCTATCATGGAATTAAATTAGGAATAGTCATTTGTGAGGATCTTTGGAATGATTCCTCTCTTAGTACAGAGCTTAAAGATAAAGGAGCGGAAATTATTCTTGTCCTTAACGGATCTCCTTATTATCGTAATAAAACATTAAAACGTATAGACGTTGTTCATACACAGGCTCTACAATCTGGAGTGCCAATTATCTACGCTAATCAAGTAGGTGGTCAAGATGAGCTCGTTTTTGATGGTGGGTCTTTTGCCTTGAATGGACAAGGCAAAAAGATATTTCAAATGAAACACTTTGATAGCCATATTGCTTTAAGCCATTGGCAAAAAACAACGACGGGATGGCACTGTATTTCAGGTCCTAATGAAAGTCTTCTCAATGGATTAGCGTCTGATTATCAAGCTTGTGTTTTGGGGTTGAAAGATTACGTTAATAAAAACGGCTTTAAGGATGTTATTCTTGGTCTTTCAGGAGGAATTGATTCAGCCCTGTGTACGGCAATGGCGGTGGATGCTCTTGGTGCTGAGAGGGTTCGCACCATTATGATGCCCTATCATTATACTTCGCAAGAATCATTAAAAGATGCCAAAGAATGTGCTGATCTTTTGGGATGTCGTTATGAAATCATACCGATTGCACAACCTGTTGAGGCTTTTTTAAAGACAATGGCATCTGTTTTTTCAGGGTTACCCTCTGACGTCACAGAGGAAAATCTTCAAAGTCGTATACGCGGTACACTTTTAATGGCGCTTTCAAATAAATTCGGCTCAATGGTGGTAACGACAGGCAATAAGTCAGAAATGGCTGTGGGATATGCAACACTGTATGGGGATATGAATGGCGGGTTTAATCCTCTTAAAGATATTTATAAAATGCAGGTTTATGCATTAGCGGAGTGGCGCAATAAAAATCACTTGCACAATTTAAGAGGACCAGAAGGAATGATCATTCCATCCAATATTATAGAAAAAGCACCCTCTGCAGAGCTGCGGGAAAATCAAAAAGATGAAGATTCTCTTCCGCCTTATCCTATTTTAGATGATATATTACAATCTCTTGTAGAAAATGACATGAGTATTTGTGATATTGTTAAACGTGGACATTCACGAGAAACTGTTGCGAAAGTTGAACAGCTTCTTTATGGTGCCGAATATAAAAGGCGTCAATCTGCGCCTGGTGTAAAAATCAGTTACAAAAATTTCGGACGCGATCGTCGCTATCCTATAGTCAATCATTTTCGCGATAAAAATTGAGTATTATTTTATGGTTAAAGTTCGTTTTGCTCCCTCTCCAACAGGTTATATTCATATTGGCAATATCCGTATTGCGCTTTTCAACTGGCTTTATGCGCAAGCGTATAAGGGAGAATTTATTTTACGCTATGACGATACAGATATTGAACGTTCTAAACAAGAATATATCGATGCTATTGCTGTTGACCTTGAATGGCTTGGTATTCAACCAGATGCAATTTATTACCAATCCAAGCGATTTAATCGATATGATGAAGTGGCAGAAATTCTCAAACAACGTGGCCTTCTTTATCCTTGTTATGAGACAACAGAGGAATTAGAGCGGCGTCGTAAAATCCAGCTTTCACGCAAATTGCCTCCTGTTTATGACCGTGCAGCATTGAAGTTGACAACAGAAGAGAGAAAAAACTTTGAATCACAAGGTCGTAAACCCCATTGGCGTTTTCTTCTTCCTAATTTTGAAAGTGATCCTTTACACACAAAGCGAACAGAAGTTTGCTGGAATGATGCAATAAAGGGAAAGCAGACGATTGATTTAGCTTCTCTTTCAGATCCTGTTCTTATTCGTGAAGATGGAACCTATCTTTATACATTGCCGTCTATTGTTGATGATGTAGATATGGCTATTACGCATATTATTCGTGGGGATGATCATATTACAAATACAGGCGCTCAAATTGCTCTTTTTAAAGCTCTTAATGCAGAATTACCGGTTTTTGCTCATACCAATTTATTGGCGACAGTTTTAGGAAAAGGATTTTCAAAACGTAATAATGATCTTTCTATTCGTTCTCTACGGGAAGAAGGATTTGAATCTATAGCTGTTCAATGCCTTGCCGTTTTGATTGGGACATCGCAAAATGTGCATCCCTATCCCAATCAAGCTGCGCTTTTAGAGCATTTTAATCTCCAAGATACGTCAAGATCCGTTGCAAAATTTGATATTGCTGATCTTCTTGCTTTGAATAGTCATCTTGTCCATGAGTTAACCTATGAGGAAGTAAAAATGCGCCTTAAAAAACTTTCTATTGAGGGAGATAAGGCGGAATATTTCTGGAACGCGATAAGAAGCAATATTAATAAAGTCAATGATGCTGTTTTTTGGTGGAAAATCATTCATGATGAACAGAATTTTGATACAGTAGCACTAGAGGATCGTGCTTTTGTGCACCAATCACTCGATTTCTTACCTGAAGGTGCTTTGAATGAGGAAAGTTGGAAAATTTGGACAACAGCATTAAAAGAAAAAACAGGTCGAAAAGGAAAAGCTTTATTTATGCCATTACGTCAGACACTTACGGGCATGGATCATGGACCTGAAATGGGAAAAATTTTGCATCTTTTAGGGCGTGAAAAGGTAACGGAAAGGCTCTCTAGGAAATAAGAGCGGATTTTTTAAAAGTATTTCGTTCATTTCACTCTAAAAGAGAATAAAGAACGGGTTTATTTACACGTTTTTATAAGCATGAAAGCAGGAATATCATCACCAAATCCAATAGGTGTGTAATTCTTATTTTTTCGTGAGCGTTGTTGCTCAGATGGCTTCTCCTTATTATCTGCATTTTTGATATATTCTGTTTTATTCTCTTCTACAGATTTTTGAGTGTGAGCAACAGTCTCTTTTGGAGCAGTTTTCTTTGATGGTTTTGAAGATTTTTTCTTTACAACAATATCTTCTGTTTGATCATCGGCTATTAAAGTTGAGAGATCTCCATTGAGCCATTCAATTTTTTCATTACTCATTTCCTCGATGGCATTGATATATTTTTGATCAGCTTTTGTAACGATTGTAAAGGCTTTTCCGCTACGATTTGCACGCCCTGTACGACCAATTCGATGGATATAGTCTTCAGCATGTGTAGGAACATCATAGTTAAATACATGACTTACAGCTGGAATATCGAGTCCACGGGCAGCAACATCAGAAGCAACAAGAAGTGTAAGTTTATTATTTTTAAAATCAGCTAGGGTGTTCATGCGCGAATATTGGTCCATATCTCCATGAAGTGCCCCTACATTAAAGTTATGTTTGATGAGCGATCTAAAAAGTTCAGAAATATCTCTCTTTCGATTACAGAAAATGATTGCATTTTGAAGCTCTGCACCTTCATTTTGGATAAGCTCTCGTAAAACCGCTCTTTTATCCCATGATTTATTTCCAGATTTGACAAGCCGTTGTGTAATTGTGGTAGCTGTTGAGGAAGCTTTTGTAACTTCAACAGATACGGGAGAATGTAAAAATTGTTTCGTTAGTTTTGTAATTTCTGGCGCCATTGTTGCAGAAAAAAACAAAGTTTGACGCGTAAAAGGGGTTAGCTTACAGATGCGTTCAATATCAGGAATAAAGCCCATATCCAACATGCGATCAGCTTCATCAATCACAAGGATTTCAACGCCCATCAGGAGTAGTTTACCGCGCTCGCAATGATCAAGAAGGCGCCCTGGTGTTGCTATAAGAACATCAGCTCCTCGTTCAAGTTTGCGATCTTGGAGTTCAAAAGATACCCCACCAATCAAGAGAGCAACGTTTAAACGATGATTTATTCCGTATTTATCAAAATTTTCTTCAACTTGAGCTGCAATTTCTCTTGTTGGTTCTAAGATGAGCGTACGGGGCATTCGTGCTCTTGCACGACCTTTTTCAAGGAGAGTGAGCATAGGCAATACGAAAGAGGCGGTTTTACCTGTTCCCGTTTGGGCGATTCCTAAAACGTCTTTTCTTTGAAGGACATGCGGAATTGTTTCACTTTGAATAGGTGTCGGAGCTGTATACCCCGCTGATTTCACCGCATTAATAACCTTTGCGGAAAGACCTAAATCATCAAAACTGTTTAAAGATGGTATCATTTTTTTATCAACTGCTCTGTGATTTTAACTGCGCTATCTAATGATGATTATAACCAATATTCTACACTCTTTAAAAGTATTAAGATGTTTTCACAAAAAAAACTAACTATAACAATCATATACATATAAAACGCATAATACAATCATTAATAGCGAAATTGTTCTGATAAAATGCGCTCATCCCATGAATGATTTGAGTCAAAAAGGATTGAAGCTGTTACTTCTGTTGCCATTGAAATAGTAACTGAATGAACAGATTTAACTTCAATATTATCTGCAGCAGCGTTTACAGGGCGTTTGTCAGGTTCAAGCATATCAAAGTGCACTGTTACTGTATCGGGAAGCAAAGCTCCATGCCAACGCCGAGGGCGAAAAGGGCTAACGGGAGTGAGGGCCATAAGGGGAGCCATAAGAGGTAAGATAGGTCCTTGTGCTGATAAATTATAGGCGGTTGATCCAGCTGGTGTAGCGACGAGGACACCATCACAACTTAATTGTTCCATGCGTACGTTGTTATCAATGGTGATGCGAATTTTTGCCGCTTGATAAGATTGCCGAAAGAGGGATACTTCATTAATTGCAAGCGCCTCGATAGAATCTTGACATTCAGATTTTGCAATCATGCGCAGGGGATGGATTTCTTTTTTATGTGCGGCAGCAATACGATTGGGCAATTTTTTTTCATGAAATTCATTCATAAGAAATCCTACAGAACCTTGATTCATACCATAAATAGGTTTGCCTGTGTTCATGACATCTCGTACGGTTTGTAACATTGTCCCATCACCACCGATTGCAACAACAATATCAGTTTCTTCCAGAGAAGAATGACCATAAACGGAAATTAATTTATGGGTAGCTTTGATAGCCTCCTCAGTTTCTGCGGAAATAAAATGAAAGCGACTTGGTAATGTAGCCATTTAAAAATTATCCTGATACTTATAATTTATGTTGTAACTTATTTTTGAGAGTTTTGAAGTTGTAATAAAAGCTCTTTTTATAATAAAAAGAGCATTGAATAAAGAGAAGTTATTTCAAGGTAAAGTATCATTAAAAAGTAAAAGGAATGCGTCGTTAGATAAATTACAAACGAGTAATTTTTTTATTAGAATGATAATTTAGCATTGAAGCTAAGAGTATGATTAGTTAAAAGACCATAACTGATTTTAATAATCAGTGTGAAGCACCCGTAGCTCAGCTGGATAGAGCGCTGCCCTCCGAAGGCAGAGGTCACAGATTCGAATTCTGTCGGGTGCACCAAATTCTTCAACTTCATATCATCCTAAATAACAATATTATCTAAAAAGAAGCCAATTTCCTCTTTTATGAAAATGGTTATTTGAGTTGTTTATTAAGTTTTGCAGCGAATAAGCAAATGATTTTAAGAGAAGTAAAATTTACGGCTGCGTACATAATTTTTCGGTTAGTCATTTTGAATATCGAGATAAAAAAGCAAGGTTATCTAAATATGCTTTCAATTTAACTATAAACATTTAAAAAGTACATTTAATTCAATATGTTATTGTACAACTGATCTGGCGATGTTGATAGTAGATCGCTAAATATATTGTTTTGAGCATTAAAATAGATAGCTAAATTTGCTTTTATTCTATTTTTGGAGTTAAAGGCTGTTATGGTGATATGGAACGCAGATGAGGAATATCACCAGTTAAAGGAATAATAAGGGGGAAAAAACAACCGTCAAGATTTGAATTGTTTCAAAATGCTGTATTCGATATGGTTTTGATATGGGTATCTGGTGATTTCTCTATACACCAATACTGCCAGTTATGTTGGATGAAGGATTGTTTAGCTTTAATCAACTTTCTTATATACCGAACACTAATTATGGTGGTTATTTAGTTGGGAGTATGTTCTTTACGTTTGGCAGTAATTGGGATTATATCTCTTGCTCCTCGCATACTATCTTGTGCAGCTATAGTAATGAGTGCACTTAATTATTTTCATGGCGTTAACACTTAGTCCTTTTGATCCGTTTTGCTGCTGGTGTTGCGAGTGTAGCAATGATGGTTTTGGGTTCTATTATGGTCATGCAGCATAGCCATATGGGCGGATTATTGCTTCGCTTTATGCAGGTGTAGGAGTTGGTATTCTACTACTAGGTAATGAATATGTTATTATTAGTTTGAACAGAGCGCTTGATGCAACAAACATTTGGTTTGGAGCTGGCTTAATGTCTGTTCAAAACTTTTAAAAACATACAGGTTTAATTATGATAACTATATCAAAAAACACCTCCGTTATTTCTTTCATTGCAAATGAAACCGCTCCTGTTAATCAGAAAAAACCATCCCAAATATGAATAGATCAATCAAATGGATTTCGTGACTGATAATATATATATATATTATCGCATTCGTGCTTTAAACGATTTTGGTGATGTAAAAAAAGGCGATCTGGATGCTTTTATTGAAAATGAAAGCAATCTCTCTCATGATGGTAATTGCTGGGTTGCTGATAATGTCTGTGTTGTAAAATCTGGTTGTGTTTATGAAAATATAAGGGGCTATGGCAATGCTGCCATTGGTGGCTATGTGTATGGCAATACCCTTATATGTGATAAAACCCATGTGTATTTTGGTGTTCATGTTTATGACAATGCTCATCTTTCTTATAACGTTTGAGTTTATCATTAAGCGCGGGTTTATGGGAATGCAAAATTATCCGGTAGTGCACGTATTCATAGCAATGCCGCGGTTTATGATCATGCGGTTGTTAGGCAAGGTTTACGGCAATGCTAGCGTGGGGTGTCATACTAAGGTCTACGGCTCTGTTTATGGCAATGCCAAGATCTCCTGATTATATCGTGATTAGAAGTAATGTATATGGCAATGCAAGAATAAAAAGACATAGCGATTTATATTCGGTTCCCATAAATTGAGAGGTTTATGAAAGTGATGATGTTATCAAGATTGATAAACAGAATAAATGACAGACGTGGAGGGTGCTTCTTTGATGGTTATAAACGCATCATAAAAGAAAGCTGTGCCAATTGATATGACGCTGCTTTTAAATAGAGGTACTACAGATCATACAAAAGAAGTAAATAATGAATGCATGTATACAAAACGTATCATATTGCAAACGCTCTATTCTATTGATTAAAACTGATCAAAAGGAACGTAAATGACAGATATGATCTTTAATCACTCATTTGAATTACAGAACCTATAAACACTTTATGTATGGCTATAAAGCGTATTAAGAATAACGCTCGCATTTTTGAAGTGGTCATTTGACACAAAGTACATTATCAAAATGTCTCAATGCTTGGTAGGTTCATATCAAGACTCTCAAGAGAAAATGCGTATTAAGTGAATATTTGTAACAAAACCCGTTGTTTACATTTACGAACATTGGTTTTTAAAAGTAGCTTTTCATAAGATAATAAACAACCGCTTTTTATAAAATCTAAGGCTTTTAAACTGTTATAAATCTAGGTTTCAAACGTATTTATAGAGATATCATTTTATGTCTCTAAACGTTTAAACGTTCATTTAGTGAGGTTCTCATAAGCGTATTTTCACTTTGCATTTAAACTTAATTTCTCTGCAAATAAGCCGGTCCATATTTGGGCTGGCAAAATTAATCAGCCCAAATTTGAGCTCGTTAACTTTAGAGTAGAGCAGTCTTTAATATTGTCGCTTTTGACTCAAAATTGAGTAAAACACCATGCCTTTGTAATATGATTGCAATCCTTTTGAAATTTATCTACTTATCTTTATTTTAATAAGTATACTCAAATTTGAGGGGACTTCATTTGGTTTCGTATTTTTAAACTGTAACTTTTAAAACGTTTTTTGCTTGTTTGCCTGCGTTATATTATTAAAAATCTTTTGATTTCTACGACATAACATTATCAATTTCATTACCTGTTGTGATGATAATATCTATATAATGTCTGCTTATTATTGACTAACTTTTTAGTAAGCGGCGCTTTAAATCGACTTGTCTTTAAATCCTTTTATGTGCCCTTAATGAATTAAAACCTATTCTATGATAGTTTCAAATGATTATTTCTTTTAAGGTTTAGCTCAAAAAAAGAGTAAACCCCATACCATTCTTTAAACGCATGCAATTTATGTTATCGATAATTTCAAACGATTACGTTTTTAATAATGCGATTTGTGTGTGATAAAAACGTATCATAAAATTTATGAACTGTTATGAATGATAGCTGCGTTCACTTCATTTGAATGTTTACATGCGTTTTATGGTCTATCCATACATGGTAATTGTTTATGAAAAATGGTTAATTAAATCACGTATAAAAGTGTAGATTTTAAATGGGATTCATATAGAATAATTGCACACAACCTATTGACTTTATTATATTTTTTTAGGGAGTAAGATTCCATCTTGTTTAGACGTTGCAAAAGAAATCACCAAAGACCTTATTGATAAGATTCTTCTCTTACACGGCGTTATCACTTTTGTTTGCAAAAATCTGCTTGTCTTTTGACTTTTGATATGGATACAACCTCTTTTGAGGTAGAGCAAAGAATTTTTTAATCATGGAGAGTGCAACAGTGTTCTTCAAAAATCTTGATTGGTTTGTTGAAAAAATTAAAGAGGTAGATAATTATTCAGCATGTTATCAACTACCAGATTGTGAAGTACAAATTCTTTATAATGACGCAATTATCAAAGGTTATCAGTAAGTTGATGTTGGAGTTTCGATTAGTACTGGTATTTTAGCTGCTGCCTGTATGGTAATTGATCCCTATCAATTCTCAGCACTTACAAGATCTACAACTTGATTTTTATAAAAAGGGGTTGAGAGTTTGTGAAGAAGGAATATACGCAGATTGGTTGGAATTAAGCGGGATTATGTCTTGAAATAGGCGATAGAAAAAATTGATCTTCATAAATGCTTTTATTCCAGATATGGAGCACCACCTTGGCGATAGAGTGAAGTTGGAGGCACATAAAGGTTATCAAGGTAGATGATGCAGATTATAGCTTACTTCATATTGGTGCACTGGCTTTATTGGGTGATGTTGCAACCTTACAATCTTATTATCAAAGTTTCGGTGCAGAGGATCATTTAGGCTTTGATGAAAATATCCAACAGCTTCATTTTGAACGTGCATTGGCTTTAGTCAAAGAAGTAGTCAAATCTAAGCAACTCAGCTACGCTTTCATTGCAAAAGTAGTAAAAAATATGAACCATCTGGAAGAAAAACAAAGTTCTTAATAAGAGCTTTCCAGAGAGGTGGAGTTTCATTCTTGCAAGGAAAAAAATAGCTAAATTTATCGAAACAAAAGCTAAGGAATAGCTCCTTAAGAAATATCAAGAAGATCTAAAAAGATTATAGGAGCCAGAGTCTGGTTTAAAGATGCCATCATCAGTTGAGTGAACTCAACAATGGTGGAGTTTTATCCATTGGCGGAAATCTGATGTTTGAAAGAGGCTTTCTTGATGTGAAGGTAATATTGTAATAAATAATTATTATAAATCAATATATTGTATATATTCATTGTTTTGAGATTAATGACCATTGACAAATAATTTTGCACCATTTTCTCTCTCCCAGCTTTTCGTCAATCATCAATGAAAATTTTTTATAATGGAAAGTTCATTGATAACATAACTTTTGTATGTTCATTATTTTACGCTTAAAAAAATATAAATAATGAAATGCAATTAAGTCATCAACTTCTGATTTTTTTCAATTTTTAATCATAAAAAAATCTTTTTATTCATTTTGCTTATAAAAAGAATTAGCTTTTTTCTGGTGATACAAGTGGAGAAATAAGGATTTTAGATATGTTTCTGCGTTCCATTTCAATCACTTTAAAGTGTAAACCATCAGTTTCAAAGCTTTCTCCCTCATTTGGTAAATGACCAAACTGCCAAAGCATAAAGCCTGCCAGAGTCGTATAACGATCTGCTTCATCCACAAGGTTACGCCCAAGATAACCACTTAAACGGCGGATATCAGCATATCCCTCAACAAGAAGACTGCCATTTTCAAGTTGTTCTGCGATCATGAGTTCTTCATCGTCATCAGGAAAGTCTCCTGCAATAGCTTCAAGAATATCGGTTGGTGTTGCAATTCCTTCAAAAGATCCATGCTCATCAACAATAATTGCAAGCTGAATCGAAGAATGACGTAATTGCTCCATCAATCGTAAAACACTTGTGTTTTCATGAACAACGAGGGGTTCTCGCATAGCTTTTTTCCAATTAATCTTTTTCCCCTCAGCCAAATTCAAAAGAAGATCTTTTGTCAATGCAACGCCAACAAATTCATCCACTTTTTCACGCGCAAGAATTAAGCGGCTATGTTTAACCTTTTGTAATTCTTCACGCATTTCATTTTCATCAGCATTTAAATCTAACCACTCAATCTCATTACGCGGCGACATGATAGAGCGAACAGGGCGATCAGCTAAATCGAGAACACCACGAATCATCTCCTTTTCTTCTGGTCTAAACAATTCAGAAGCTGCGGCCTGTTCAGCAATAACATCTACAGTCTCAGCAAGGTGACTATCTTTGCTTCCTCCTCCTAAGAGCCTCAAAACAGCATCAGCTGTTCTACTGCGTAGATCATTCGTTTTAATCATTTTTTCACGGTTACGACGTCCAATTTGATTAAAAGCTTCGATGAGAACAGAAAAACCAATAGCAGCATACAAATACCCTTTTGGAATATGAAAACCAAATCCTTCAACAATGAGAGTAAAACCAATCATCATCAAAAAACCAAGACAAAGGATTACAATAGTGGGATGACGATTAATAAAACGCATAAGAGCACCAGATCCGCACATCATTACTCCCATAGCAGCTATGACTGCGATATACATAACTGCTGCCTGCTCTTTTGCAATCATACCTGTTGCGGTAATAATACTGTCTAGTGAAAAAACAGCATCCAGCACCACGACTTGGACGATTACTTGCCAAAAAACAGCATAACCAACGCCTGTTTTTCTTTCATGTGATACTCCTTCTAACCTTTCATGTAATTCTAGCGTTCCCTTTGCGAGCAAAAAGGCTCCACCACCGATTAAAATAAAGCTATGCCAACTAAATACAAAAGATGAAAGTGAAAGAATTACCCTATCGAGTCTCATAACCCATCCAATAACGGTAAGAAGGAAAAGCCGCATAATTAATGCTAAAGTAAGACCTATAAAGCGTGCGCGGTCACGCAAATGCAGTGGCAATTTTTCAGCTAAAATTGCAATAAAGATAAGGTTATCTATTCCTAAAACAATTTCGAGAAAAACCAGCGTGATCAAACCAAACCACGCATGGGGATCAGTGATCCATTCCATCATTCATTACCTTTTAGAAGCTTAAAAGCGCGCGATTGACAAAAAAAATTCATAGGCTTTTATTCGTATATTGGATCATGAACATTGAATGTAAAAAACTTATATTCAAAGAAAAAAACAGCACAATATTGCTTGAATGCATGTGATTGTTGATAAAACAAAACGATTCCCCATCCCGCTTACAACCACAAGAAGGTTCCTCTAATTTTCGCTCGGGCATTATGCTCGATAATCCTCTAACTATAGGTTCTGTATAACAATCAGAACATTTATTTATAAAGCCTCTTATAATGGGTTTATTTTTATATAAGATCAAGTGGTGAATATCATATTTTTAACCTTACAGACAATGAGTTTATATAACAAACAACAAAATATCTGGACATCTATCCTTAGGAGCGTTATAGAAACGATCATTCTCGTCTTTTGAGAAGCTTATGGGTGATTAGCTCAGTCGGTAGAGCAGCTGACTCTTAATCAGCGGGTCGTGGGTTCGATCCCCTCATCACCCACCATTTTATTTTATACCGTAAATAACTTATTGATTGCGTAATTTTTTTTAAGGTACGAGTTGCTAAATAAAATTGGGCAGTAGGATTTCCCCATATCTGTTTGTTTAAAAGTGAAGATTGTTGATATAGCTTAGTCATCGGTGTTTGTACTTTTTAGGGGACTCAAAGAACTTCCAAAGGACATTTAAAGATCTTTTAATGCGTATTGTTTCTTTTTTTTAAGTTGCAATTGGTAAGGAGAAGCTTCTTACCGACAATTGTGTTATTTAAAGGGGTATAAAAATCAACAGTTTTCACTTCTTTTAATATAAATTGATTAAA
Source organism: Bartonella sp. AA56HLJMS (assembly GCF_042197145.1). Classification (NCBI taxonomy): domain Bacteria; kingdom Pseudomonadati; phylum Pseudomonadota; class Alphaproteobacteria; order Hyphomicrobiales; family Bartonellaceae; genus Bartonella; species Bartonella sp. AA56HLJMS. The sequence goes on from NZ_JBHIRL010000009.1 coordinate 65,970, forward strand.
ATTTTTTTTGGATTTTTAACATATTGTTTAACGACAGAAGAAACTTTACACTTTAGTTGTGTCAGCAGCGTGGATATTTTTTGATAACTCTCCCGCTTAAACAAAAAACTTCTGTAATAATCATCAGTATTCCAAGAGGGTAAATCAAGATAAAATAAAGTAGTTGGCTGGGCATACAAATTAGTTAGCTTGACATACAAGTAATAAAATTAGATCAGTTTAATTGTTTAAAATTAGTACCTGTTAAACGAAAGACAATAGGCTTTAATGAGGCTTAAAGTTTTAAAATATTAAGCTGTGCAGTTACGCTATGCTGTCTTTCCATTAGCTTAACCTCTAAAAATATAAATATTAAGAAAGCCGCTCGAATTCATTATAATATATTGATTTATAAAGATTAATTATTATTTGTTTAAAAAAAAACTTTACTATCATAAACTTCTTTTGTTTCAATCCCTCTTATAATGAATTAATTAAAATCATTCATTTGTGCATCATAAATGGGATTAACGTGTGGATAAAGACTATTGAAGAAAGGCATAAAAATAATTCTCATTAATGTTCTTAAGTGCTAAAAGTTATCATAACATTGGAAAAATAGTATAATGGCGCAGGCTTACTCTTTTATTAAGTATAAAGATAATGGTGCAACAATAGCTTTACTATTATACCATTCACGGGTATTGTTGTGTAATGGGGAAGAGCACTGAGAGAGTTTTCTTAAAAAAGATATGTAAATTGGTAACACGATGGTGTTCTGTCCTTATATAGGCACACAAAAAGAAGTAATTGATAGCCTTTTATTTATTCAGGTGGTGTTTTGGGGGCTCTTTTCCAATATTGTTGCGCCTCAAAAATGACGACCACAAATAATGAAAGGATAAGCGGTATAATCAAATAAAACATTCTAAAGACAATAAGTGCTGCAATAACATCGGTTGGATTTATATTGGGCATGCCTGTTATGAAGAGAGCTTCAAGAACTCCTACTCCTCCTGCTGGAGCATTAGAGAGAAGAGTTATCGTAAAAGATGCTAGGAAAACACCAAGAACAGAGATAAAATGAATATCTGCGTTATGTGGGAGAACAGCATATATAATTCCTGCTGCTCCTAAAAGCTCTAGAGGGCTAATGAGAAGCTGTTGAATAACAATTTTCAGCCGGGGATAGGAGAGTTGAATTTTTTTACCCAAGCGTAAGGGTTTTAACTGAAGCCAGCTGCCAAACGTATAAAGTGCTATACAGCTGAGTAAAATTGCTCCAGCCGTTGTTCCGAGCCATTCAGGAAGTTCTTTATGAATGAGGGTGATAATTTCGGGTTGCAGCACCAAAACGATTCCCAAAAGTAAGATTGTGCCGATTACAAAAGTAAAAGAGCAAAAACCTACTAATATTGCGATTTCTGTTCCGTTTAATCCTTTCATTTTATAGGCGCGATAGCGTACAACGGCACCAGAAAAAACTGAAGCACCGATATTGTGTGAAAGAGCGTAGGTTGTAAATGAACATATGGCGATAAAAATCCAAGAAATTTTATGGCCTAGATGTTGCAAGGCAATTCGATCATATCCAGCAAGAGCAGCATAAGCTAGGAGAGAACATAAACAGGCTAATAACCAGTGCTGTGCATTTAAATTGCTCAAGCGCTCCAATACATCCCCAAATGAAATGGCAGAGAGCTTCATGTAAAGAATTCGAATAGATACCAGCATTGCTAAGATACCAATCAATGGCCATATAAATTGCTTTATTTTCACGATTCTGTATCCATTTTATGTTTTCTGTAAATTTTCATGATTGAGCATATTCCTTACAGATCTTCGTTCTGTTATATACTCTATAATACCATTGGCAATTTCTTCATCATCTGTTACTACAACATCAGCACCTAAATCAATGAGATATGTTGTTTCTGTGTCGGATAATGCATGTGTGATTATCTGGATATCTTTCTTCATATCACGGATATTTACGATACATTCTCCTACTTCAATGGTACTTCGCATTGTAATAACAACTTTATGTGCATTATTTATATTTGCTGCGTTCATTATTTCTTGTTGAATGATATTGCCGCAAATAGCCTCAAAGCCATCTGCAATCGCTTTATCAGAGAGGCGTTTTGATTCTTCTACGATCACTATAGGTTCACCTCTATTTATTAAAGATAATGCAACACACTTACCGATACGACTATAGCCAATAATTACGATATGGTTGTTTTTTAAGGTCATCGGTAAAAAATCTTGGTCAGGATCTTGTGGATCAATATCAATAATTGTTTGGGTATTTTGTGAAGATGCAGAATTTTTTTCTAGACGTTTTTTAATTTTATTACAGGCAATGAAAACAAGAGGATTGAGCAAAATAGAAAAAATTGCTCCTCCAAGAATTAAATCATGAGCGTCATTGTTTAAAAGTCCTAAGCTTAAACTTAAACCAGCAAGGATAAAGGAAAATTCTCCGATTTGGGCAAGGCTTGCAGAAATAGTCAAAGCTGTTGCATTAGAATAGCGAAAAGCTTTAACGATGAAAAAGGCAACAGCAGATTTTCCGATTACGATAATGAATAAGGTTGCTAAGAGAGGGAAAAAATGAGTTAAGAGTTTCTCGGGGTCAAATAACATGCCTACAGAAACAAAAAAGAGAACAGAAAAAGCATCGCGCAGTGGTAAAGATTCTTCCGCGGCACGGTGGCTTAATTCTGATTCGCTCATGACCATACCAGCAAAAAAAGCACCAAGAGAAAGAGAAACTCCAAATAAATGAGCGGCTCCGAAAGCTACTCCTAATGCAATAGCAAAGACGCTAAGACGAAATAATTCACGTGATCCCGATTGTGCGCTCATTTTTAAAAGCCATGGGATAACGCGTCGCCCAATGACGAGCATAAGTGCAATAAATACAATTACCTTCAGGATGGTGAGACCAAAAATACCCAAAATACTTAAATCCAACCATTGAACAAGAGGATCCAACGCTTCTTTTTTGGTATTGCTGAGGGCACTTGCCAAGGAAGGGATGAGGACAAGTATAAGGACCATTGCTAAATCCTCAATAATCAACCATCCAACGGCAATGCGTCCTTTTTCTGTTTCAATAAGATGACGCTCTTGCAAAGCACGTAGCAGGATAACGGTACTTGCTATGGATAAAGCAAGACCGAAAATCAAACTACCACTAAAGCCCCATCCCATAATCAGACCAAGGCACAAACCTAGAAAAGTAGAAAATGCCATTTGTGCAATAGCAGCGGGGACAGCAATAGCTTTGACAGATAAAAGGTCTTTTAATGAAAAGTGGAGCCCAACACCAAACATCAGCAAAATAATACCAATTTCAGCAAGTTGATTAATGATGACGGAATCTATTTTAAATCCGCCTGTATTGGGTCCCACAATAACACCAGCTAACAAATAGCCTACAAGGGGTGAAATACGTAAACGGCTAGCAATCATTCCCAAGAGAAATGCTAAACATAAGCCTGCAACAATAGTTGTGATAAGTGGTGTGTCGTGGAGCATGGATTATTTACTATTCTTGATCAAAAAGCGAATGAATGAAAACGACTATATTTCTATGAGAAGAGAGGCGAGATGTACCATACGCATTAAAGGGCATTTTTATTTCACTTTGATATTTGCACGATTATTTCGCTCACGCCACCAATTTCCTAGCAGGAGTAAAATAGGAGCAGCAATAAAGATAGAGGATGATGTTGCAATAATAATCCCAAAGACCATGGGTAATGCAAAATTATGAACAGCACTTCCACCCCATATCGCCATGGGGAGCATCGCAAGAATTGTTGTGGCTGATGTAAAAAAACAACGTACAAGAACCTGATTAATTGACAGATCAATCAGCTCGCGCAACGGCATTTTTTTATAAAGACGCATATTTTCGCGCATCCTATCATAGACGACAACTTTATCATTTATAGAATATCCAACAATTGTTAAGAGTGCGGCGATAGCCGTTAAATTAAAATCAAATTGAAATAAAGCAAAAAAGCCAATCATTTTTGTGGTGTCTAGAATGAGAGTGATAATTGCTCCAATGGCAAAGAACCACTCGAAGCGTAACCATATATAGAGAGACATGGCAATAGCCGCAAGAATAACAGCAGTAAAAGCAGCTGTGGCAAGCTCACCTGAAATTTTGGGACCAACAACTTCTATTTGATCGAATGTGGTATCGGGATAGATATTTTGTACAGCTGTTTTGACCTTATCAATGGCGGTGGTTTGTTGTGCTTCGCCACCGCTTTGTTTCTGCATGCGAATTAATACGGTATTTTCGTTATCAATATTTTGCAAGGTAACTTCACCAATATTAAGAGTAGAAAGCTTGGAACGCAGAGTTGCTAGATCTGCTGGTCCTTTCGTGGTAATACTCATTTGGCTTCCGCCAATGAAATCAATACCAAAATTCAATCCAGGCTTAAAAAAGAGAAAAACTGAAGCCATTGATAAAACAATTGAGACGCCAATACCAATGAAACGTGCTTTCATAAAGTGGAAAGTTGTGTTTTGTGGCATGATGTTGAAAGCAGAGTGAATATGCAATTTTTTAATTTTCCATTTACGAACGATCCAAATCATGATGATGCGTACAATGGTGATATTTGTAAACATGGAGATGATAATACCAAGCAACATTGTTACGGCAAAACCACGAACGGGACCGGTCCCGAACCAAAATAGTAAGACGGTCGCTATAATTGCTGTAACATTTGCATCAACAATGGTTGCAAAAGCGTGTTTAAATCCACGATCTAGGGCTGCAAAAGCACCCACACCTTTTCGACTTTCTTCACGGATACGTTCATTGATAAGGATATTAGCATCAACGGCAATACCGATGCCTAAAATAATACCAGCAATACCAGGCAGCGTAAGCGTAGCTCCCAAAAGACTCAGTGCAGCAAATGTTAAAATTGTGTGCAGAGCTAGTGCTATATTGGCAATTAATCCCCAAATACGATAGAGAAGAAAAATAAAAATTGCAACAAGAATAAAGCCAATTATGCCGGTGTAAAGTCCCATTTGGATAGCATCAGCACCAAGATTTGGACCTACGGTTCTCTCTTCAATGACCGTGAGTGGTGCGGGGAGGGAACCAGCACGAAGCAGAGCAGCCAGAGTTGAGGCTTCTTTGGGGTCAAAGTTTCCTGTAATTTGACCTTGTCCATTGGGAATGACACTATTGATGGTCGGAGCGGTTAAAACTTTATTATCCAGAACAATGGCAAAAGGACGGTTAATATTTTGTCGTGTTATATCGGCAAATATTTTTGCACCAGCGGAATCTAGCGTAAATGAAATAATGGAACGTCCTGGTATTTGGGGGTCAAAACCTGCACGGGCATCTTTCAGGACATTTCCATCTAAAGCAATTTGATCATAAATTGCATAATGTTGTGTTGCATCAGTGTATCCAGGGAGAATAGAAACACCTATAGGGGGGTTATTGGGGTCCACATTAGAAGGAACAAGATGAAAACTCATCTTAGCGGTTGTTCCTAAAAGATCACGCAGTTGTTTTGGATCTTGTAGTCCAGGCAATTGGACCATAATACGATCATTTCCGACCTTTTGGATGGCTGGTTCTGAAACACCAACTTGATCTATACGACGACGGATGATTTCTAAGCTTTGTTCAATAGCATTGCTGACACGGTCTTTTATACCAGCTTCTGTTAATGTGACGCGGAGAGTTTCATTTTGAGCACTGATCGTGATGTTATGTTCTGTTGTGCCAAAGCTACTGTGTATGGGGGTTATTAATGTTTTCAAAGCAGAGAGTGCTTTTTCAGTTTGCGATGGGTCAGAAATAAGGGCAATAACGCTATCTTCAACGATACGCACACTTGAGGTGCGGATTTGTTTTTCACGCAATACATTGCGCACATTGCTTAAAACTATATGTAACTGATCGCGTTTTAACGTTTTGCTATCAACCTCGAGCAGGAGAGAAGAGCCTCCTTGAAGGTCAAGACCAAGTGCTACACGGGTGTCGGGTAAGAATTTCGAGTTTTTAACTTGTTCGTGTGAAAATAAATTGGGTAAGGCAACATAAATGCTGCTTAAAAGAATAAAACAATAAAGGGTAGTTAACCAACCAGGTGTACGCATGATATATTCCGTAAATAGGCAATCTAACAGTTATTCAAAGTTAAAAGCACAAGTAAAATAAGATGATCGTTTTTATATTCAAGGAAGAGAATTAAGTATGTTCATTGGGAGGAGCGCGTTTATTTGAGAAATATTGTGTTTTAACGTTACGAAATCGTGTGTCAACAGCTGGAATCTTTATTAAAAAGAAATCCAATGTTAGGATTTTTTGAAAGGTCCTCATAAAAATAGATTCTGTATGGAGTGTTACAAGTTTTTTGTTTTCAGTTGTGGTAACATTCACCTGATCACACTTATGATGTAAATCAAATCTATTCGTTTTAATGACATTATTGGTGTGTGATTGTTTGATTAAATAAGCACGCGTTTCTAGGTTGCTCGTCAAGAATACACCTAAACTGGATAGAAAAATCCAGGTTGTCAAAGGAAGAAAATCTTCTTTTTTGCAATAAAGGTGCAAAAAAAACATGCTAGAGTGCCTTCTTTAATCTTATTGAGTTCAGCTTATTTATCATTCTTTTATCTTATTACCAGTATTATAGGATAAGGGAAAGCTTTTATAAGATTATTCTATAAAAGTTGAAAATATCTACTTTATACCATATTTAAAAGAGAAAAATAAAATCCCTTTTGTGCTCATAAGGTAGATATGTATTCATTTTGTAGAAAAAACATCCACATACTTTTCCTTCTTTTGGGGATTATCTTTGTATTTAATTCTGGTGCATGGGGTAATAGGGGGGCACAAAATACAATTGTCGAACAAACGATAGCTTCTTATTCAGTTGATGAAATTATTCTGCAACAACAGTTGATTATTAAGACTCTTGAAGAAAATACTGAAACTTTAAAAAGAGATTTTGACAGAAAGCCAGAAGATGAGCGTGCTTTAGAAGAATTACGGTTACGTGCACAAGATATCAGTGAACGTGCTATTGAGGCAGCATTTGTTTTGCGTCCTCCTCTTAATGAGATTAATACACTTCTTGATCAATTAATGGAGCTCCATCGTGACGTGAAAAAACTGAAAAGCTCTGTGAAGGAATATTCCTATTTGATAGAGCAAAAAGCTAAAATTAACAGTATCATGCTTCGTTTTGAAGCAATTTTCTTAGCGGCAAATAGAATAGCTGAACTTTCTATTTCTCAATCTCGGGAGCTTTTTAAACGCACGCTTACGTATAGGCTTGAGTTTTCGATTCCGATGGTTAAACATCTCGTCCAAAAAACAAAAGAGGCTTCATCAGATTTTCTTGTGTTGTTAAATTCTTGGTGGAATTTTATATTTTACTTCAAGTTTTTACAACTATTTCTTTGCTTTTTAATTCCACTTTTTATTACTTTGGGACTTTCGTATTTTTCTCAAAAAGTTCTTGTTCATGTGTATTGCCACTTTACGAAGTCTAATGAGGAAATATCTTATTTACAACGCTTATTGATCGCCTTTATTTCAGTTCTCTTACCTTCACTTGTATGTATTCTTTGCGTTTATCTTGTGTTGTTTTTGTTTCGTAGTTTTAACTTAGATCCAGGTAAGCTTACAACAGTTTTTGATATGATAGGTTGTCAAATTATTTTATTATTTTTAATCAATCGATTAGCTGTTGTTCTTCTATCATCGAATAGGCCCCATGTAGGTCTTCTCAAGATTACATCATCGTCTGCTTATCAATTAGTGATTTTACTCACTTCTTTAGGGGGTATTTTGGCATTTGACGCTGTTCTTGATAGTATTTATCAAATCATTTCAGCGCCTCTATCTTTAACAATTGCTAAAAGTTTTATTGCTGTTTTTCTTGTAGCGATATTGCTATTTATAATATCATTTGTACCTTTGCGGTTTAGACGTAGGCGTGTTCAAGAAGAAAAAAAAGAGCCATACTTTTGGCCATTTTATATACGCATTCCTCTTATTGGCTTGGGGTTACTGCTCTTTGTATTGAATTTTTTAGGTTACGTTGGACTTGCGCGTTTTATTACGCAGCAAATTATGATTGATGGAGCATTTTTAGTTCTCATGTATTTAGGAATACAAAGCGCTCAAGCACTTGGAACTAAAGACCAATTTATGAAAACAACGGTTGGTCATCTTTTGATGCAGAGGTTTCATTTAGAAGAAAAAACGATGAATCAATTGGGAGTTTTTGTGAGCGTTTTTCTCAATTTATTTGTTGTTATATTTTGTGCAATGCCAATTGCTGTACAGTTTGGATTTTCCTATTCTGATTTAAAAGCAGTTTTGTGGCAATCGGTGACCGGTTTTCAGATTGGAAATATTAGTCTTTCTTTGATTTCTCTTGTAACAGGAATTATTTCTTTTTGTGTTTGCTGGTTTCTTATTCGCCGATTTATTGGTTGGTTAGATAATGTGGTGTTGGTTCATGGAGAGTTCGATTCTGGTATACGTAATTCTATCAAAACAGTGATAAGTTATGGAGGCGTTGTTGTATCTTCTTTGACCGGATTATCAATGGCAGGTTTGGATCTTAGAAATTTCGCTCTTATTGCTGGAGGACTTTCACTTGGTATAGGTTTTGGTTTACAGAATATTGTCCAAAACTTTGTCTCTGGACTTATTATTTTAGTTGGAAGACCATTTAAAATAGGGGACTATATAGAATCTGGATCAGTAGGGGGTGTTGTTAAGCGTATTAGTGTGCGTGCAACGGAACTTGAGACAATTCAGCGTAAGACGATTATTATTCCCAATTCAAGCCTTATTAATAACAACGTTAGTAATTGGACACGACGTAATAAAGTAGGACGAATTGATATACCAGTTACTGTATCATCTAAGGTTGCTCCAGAGCATGTTGCTGAAATTTTGTTAGAGATTGCTTCTGCGACAGAAGGCGTTTTAAAAAATCCTATCCCACAGGTGAGTTTTACAGCATTTGATCGTAAGAGTTTTTCCTTTAATTTGGCTATTTATGTGCCTAATATTACCTCATCTTCTCATGTAACCAATGCTCTTCAATTTAGCCTATATAAGCGTTTTTCTGAGGAAGGAATCTTAGAATGCTGAAATATACTTATATTTTGATTACAGTTATTCTATTAAGTATTTTTACCATAACAGCTTTTGCTGCAACAGTGAAGAATACTGATTTAAAGATACAATCTCTTATTGTTGTTGAAGGAAGTATACCTTCAAAAATTTCTTTAAATACTCATCAAACAATTACAATTTGTATGAAGGGATGTTTTATAACTTTTCCTAATAAAGACCGTTTTGCAATAAAGGCAGATGATAATATAGAAATCAGTAGGGGAAGAGCAATTTTTAAATAAAATGATTGAGAATTTTTGTTTGGGGACAAGATTTAGAAGGATAATGATATTGTGTGTAATTAATAATCTCATCCTTTAGAAAATGGTAAAAAAAAGTATGATTTTAGTATAAAATGGATGTTTTTTTATACTATGTAGAATCTACAGTATGCATTTTGGATGTAAGAATATTGAGGTATTTATAGTATTGTTAATGAACATCGATTTTCTAAAAATAATTACATCATTTTTAGAATTTTTTCATAAAAAAAGGCATAAAATATACTATTTTGTGATTTTTTTGCGGTAATTTTAATACAAAATGTTTTATATTTCCTCCTTTTGACAAGATAATAGGTATTTTTATTAAATATTTATTATTTGAAGTAATCATTATTATAATATTTTAAAATTTATTTGATAATATTAAATTTTGATGTAATGATATATTAATATAGTAATAGATTTAAATGTAACTATAAAGGAGTATATGCGATTTTGCAGCATAAGATTTTATAAAACTTTGTTTTTCTAAATGTGATTTTTGATTATATTTAAATTTAGCAATGGGGTATAATTTTATGAATACAAAATTTATAACAGCATCTGTTTTTTCTTTGATTTCACCTTCTATAGTACAGGCTGCAGATGTGGTGGCTCACGAAGAGCCAGTACATGTTGCCTCAGAAGTTGTTGCTTCTTCACCTTTTTCTTGGGGAGGTGTTTATTTCGGGGGGCAAGTTGGTGGCTTTTCAAGTAAGATTTCTGCAACAGTGCCTGATGTTAATATTCCTCTCTATCCTGATGAGGGGAGTCAAAGTAAACCATGGATACCTGTCGAGAAACAGCATATGCCCGATCTTTCTGGGTTTATAGGTGGTTTTTATGCGGGTGTTAATTTTGATCTCGGTAATAATTTTATTATGGGGATTGATACGGATATCATTTTAACGGAAAAAAAGGATACAAAAACAAGATTTCATGCAGATGAATCGAGTGCTGGTGGAACTGAAGGATTGGGCACTGAAGGATCGGGTAGTGATACTGAGGAATTAGATACAGAAGAAAAAAGTCGAAAAAAGGCAAAAATTGTCAGGAGACAGGGCAGAGGCTTTTCTCGCTCTTCTGCAGAGGATAAAGAAGAGAAAGACAGTTTAACTTTTAATCATACGTTAAAACAAAAATGGACAGGTGCTACACGGGTGCGTGTTGGGTTTTCTACGGGGCGTGTGATGCCTTATATTGCTGGTGGTGTTGCTTATGGACAGTTTCAGGATATTTTGTCGACAGTAATTACGGGAGGTGAGCCATTTAGTAGGACATCGGATGTAACAAAAACGATGATTGGTTATACTCTCGGTGGTGGTGTTGATTTTGCAATGACAGATCATCTTGTTGTGCGTGCGGAATATCGTTACTCAGATTTTGGTAAAAGGAAATTCAAAGACGAGATTGAAGTTAAGTATAAGACGAATGATTTTCGCGCAGGAATAGCTTACAAATTCTAATTTTGTAGGATAAAGGAGCTTAAATTTAAGAGGTCCTATTTCTTTGATAGGGCCTTTATTTTTTAATTTTATGCATTGTAAACACTATTTTATGGTGAAAAAAGGGGGGCTTTGACTTTGAGTGAGAATGAGGAGGTAAGGAAGAGTTACTCAGAGTCTTAATTGTTAAGAATAAAAAATTTTTAGTTCACGAGGTGTGGTTGAAACATTTGTTGGCAAAGAAGGATTGCTTCGTCTTTCATATTATTACAGTTATCACTTTATAATACCGTTATAGAGTTGCAAACAGTAAACTTAAAGAGAGTTTTTACTATCTAAGTAATGAGAAAATAAAGAAAATTCACATAGAGTGGTGCGGACGGCGTGCACGTTTGTGCAACAATTTTTTCTTCCCTTAGAACTCTCTACAATATCACCTGATAGCACAGTTTATCTTTTTTCTGTTTAATAACTAATTGTTTTTATTTTATTTTATTTATTAAATTGCCTTTTATATATAATCTTGGTACCAGATGAAAGTGCTCCAAGTGCAATTCAAAAGGTGGTTTTTAAAAGGTGGTTCGAAGAACGTGATAGACCGTCTATCTTATCTGTAAAAAATCTATCTAAAGGAAAATATGCTGACAGAGCTGGTTTATGGCTTATCAAAACTACACCAGATCAAGGATGATGGGTTTTTAGGTTTGACCTCAATAAAAGACGACGAGAAATGGGATTAGGCTCTTGTCGCAATGTATCTTTAAAAGAAGCACTGTTCAAAGCTTTAGCTTGTCGTGATCGTTTAGATCAAAGAATTGACCCGATTCGCCGAAAACAAAAAGAAAATTTGCGTCGGGCAGGGGGGATTTCTTTACGAGAAATTGCCTCTAGTGCTTTTGAAACCAAAAAAACGAATTGAAAAATGAAGGAAAAGCAGCAAGCTGGTTAACACCTCTTGAGTTACATGTTTTTCCTAAACTTGATGATACGCCAATCATTGAACTGACGCAAATTGATATAAAAGGATGCATTTTTCCTATTTGGAAAACAAAAAACGAAACAGCAAGTAAAGCTCTATCCCGCTTGAATATAGCTATAAAACATGCGGTGGCACTTGGTATAGATGTGGATATGCAATTAAAAGCAAAAGCTTTATTAGAAAAGTTTATTCAAAATACCCAAAATATTCCAGCTATGCCATGGAAAGAAATGCCTAAGTTTTTTCAATCTTAAAATGATGAGCTTGTATCACATCTAGCTTTAAAACTTCTTATTTTGACGTTTTTTTATACCAATCAGGCATATTCAGAGATTTATGGATCAATATGGATTATCCCAAAAGAAAATATGAAGAGAATTGTTGGAAAGGTTTCTGATTTTCATGTGCCGCTTACAGATGAAGCGTTTGCTGTTATTGAAAAAGCAAAAAAATGGTTTTTTATTTGTTGAGAGTTTTGGAAAGCCTATATCTGATGTAGCACTTTCTAAATTTATGAAAAACAAAGGTTTTAATTATAGACTTCATGGTTTCAGATCGATTCTGCGGGACTGTATAGCAGAGACAACGTCAACACCATTTGAAATTGCAGAATCTGTTCTTGCGTATTCAGTTGGGAATTCAGTGACAAAGGCTTACATGCGGACGGATTTTTTAGAATAGCGCCGTGTTCTCTCAGAACAATGGGCGTCTTTTATATCTGGAGAGGCTTGATAATTGTTATGTCTATTGTCGCGTCAGGTGTCTAAGAAACATTTAAGCGATTAGCGGATAGATTACGATATAATCTCTCTTTCCTCGCTTTAAAAGCGGGAAGGGGGTAAAGCTTTCAGTTTTTGGTTAGCCACTGTTTTATAATGTGCAAAGATATTGTCTATCGCATCCATAAGGCGTGCAAAATCAAGGATAAGCAAAAAAAAGAAAAAATGCTATCCACTTCATCAAACGAGACATCATTTTCACACTTTGATAGGTGATGATCATTTCTTGAAGTATTTCTTTTTCTGATTCTGTAAGCTCTGTGTGTTTTTTGGATTTTTTTCTAACCATGTTTCCACCCACACAAGCGTTCACCTAGATTATTGTGCTTTAAGATCTCTCTTGCTAAATTGGAACTGATGGCGTTCAGATCTTTCTTGTCTAAATAAATTGGCAACCAGCCAACACAAGAAGAAGCATATTTATTTGTCGTGCAACCAGTCAGAGAGAGCAGCACGCATATCAGCATCACTTTTTTGATTAACTTCACTTTCCACCTCCAGCCGTGTTGTGGCTGCTTTTAAAGCTTTTTCTGTTTGCTTTTGTTGCTCTGCTTTTTTCCCAAGAGTAAAAGCTCTTGCTAAGGCAATAAAAAAGCCGCTAAAGCCGCACCTGTTACCATCAAGTTTCTTTTCATCCATAAGATCATAGGCGGTGCTCCTGAAAGCGTTTAGCTACAAAGAAAATACCAGTACATGCGGCTAAAACCATAATGGCGGCTAAAGCCCATTGGATTGGTCCATTTCCTGCTAATAAGCCTCCAAGCCCAGAAAAAGAACCAATAATCGGTGCCAATGCTTCTGCTTTGAAAACCCCCGTTGGTGCTTGCGTTTCTACTGTTTGATAATTGGAGGGAAATAAGCCCCTCTTGCCCATAAGCCTGTTTCTGCCGCACGCCGGTGTGCTAGACCTTCAAGACGCTTTCCGCCTGCTTTGGTCCATTTCTGTAGCTCGGCAGGGACAGCTTCATATTCACCTTGATTGAGCTTTTTTAACAGTGTCGAGTTACAAAAGGCTCTTGTTAGTTGACGCTATTTCTAAAAATGATTGATTAGGATTAATAATGATACTATTATTGGTTATAAACAATAAAGTTGAAAAAATAATCAGCTTGATGAAAGCATCACCAAAGAACATAAAGTTTTCAGATTTGTTGGCTGTGTGTGTGTACATTTTTTTTGGAGAACCGCGGAACAATGGTAAAAGCCGCTTTGTTTTTAAAACCCCGTGGCTTGGTGACCCCCGTATGAATATTCAAAAAGATTCTGGTAACAAAGCAAAAGCTTATCAATTCAGACAAGTCTTACAAGCGATAGAAAGGATGAAACATGAACAATAATCATTATACATATCGTGTTTTGTGGTCGCAAGAAGATGAGGAATATGTTGGATTGTGTGCAGAATTCCCATCCCTTTCATGGTTAGATGCTCAAGCAGAGAAAGCTTTAAAAGGTATTATGGACCTTGTTTCAGAAGTTGTTGAGGACATGCAACATAATGGAGAAGAAGTTCCTCTGCCTTTGTCTCATGGTAAATATAGTGGCAAGTTTCAATTAAGAATACCACCAGAACTCCATAGAAAACTTTCAATACAAGCCGCTGAAAATGGTGTTAGTTTAAACAGATACATTTCTTCTAAGCTTTGAATCTTTTAAAAATCTATACGTACTAAAAGAAAATTAATTCTTATGAAAACCTCTAAATTAAACAAATACCCGTTTTCAAGACGGATGAAGAAGCAGAAAACTTTGTTGATACTGCAACCTTACTGATTATGACTTAACTGATTTTAAATCTGTTCATTTTGAATTCTTACCTAAAGAAGCCTCTTGATCTTCTCCCCACCTTTAAAGATGGGGAAGGGAGGTATTTAAGCAACCTTTTTAATGGGGTTTTCTAGATCTGGTTCGTAAGCTCGCAATAAAGGCAACATAACTGTAGGAAACTCTGAATCGCCAAAATCTGTAAGAGCTGCCAAAATCTTTGTAATATTAGGCACTTCATCTTGAAGTTTAAAAACTAAAGCTTTTTCCACCATGCCCATAATCTCAATTATGGCAGTGCAATCCTCATCTCCAATGCTGTGATGATTGGAAAACTGAAACAATGCTATTCATAAATCGCACAAAAAATCGATACTGGTATTCATTGCACACCCCCAAAGATTTTCTTTGCCATACTGCACGCCATCTCGCTTGCCCCTTAATGCCCCCAGATACGCCGCTCCTCACGGGGGCGCACGTAATTATAAACCGCCTGTGTATGTCCACCACCGGTATCAATACAAGCAGCTGTTATCCTAATCCCCTCTTTATAGCCTGGATGTGGCCAGCGTTTTGCAAGATATTCATCCAATTGGTCCCATACTTCAAAAGAAGAGGGATCACCAAGGATCACTTGATAATCAATATGCCAACTTTCTTCACTACGCCCCCATCCCACCACTTCAAGTTCCAAGCGGTCATTTTGCACATCAATACCAGCTGTCAACACGACGGATTGTTCTGGTGCCAATGGATAATCTTCGCGTTTTGCATAGAGGCTATCAGGATCAATAACTTCGCCTGTTCTGTCCTCCCATGGCTCTCCAAGCACTGTATTGACAAAAGGCTGTAGAAGAGCTGGATCATCTTTGGCATTTAAAAACTCTCTTGCACATTCCCCCCATGTAAGCCAAGGAGAATAGAGTGCCGAAATATGATAAGAACGCAAATTGGGTCTGCTTGACTCACTGGTTGGGACCCAGCATGCGCCTCTTTCTTCACACATGAGATCTGTTTTTCGGTGCTCGGCATGTTCATGACCACAATGCGCACAAACAAAAACAGCTTTTTCGGGAGCCCCTTTCGGCCATTTGATTTGTGACCAAACAATCGGCTGGAGTGTACCACATGCATCACAAGGCACGTTGTAATATCGCTGGTCTCCTAGTACAAAATCTTTGGCAATACGGCTTGTGTCACGGTGGGTGGGTGGGACAATTTAAAGATCTTTCGTTGTACAAAGGTTGATGTGCGCTTTTCCGCAATCATCACTGGATCACCTTCGTTATCGACACTGAGAGGATAACCATCCACTTCATCCAAAATCAGATAACGAATAGGCATGGAACGCAAACCAGCAGCACTGTTTGCCCCTGTAAGCATCAGTGCACCACCATCAAACTCTTTCGAAAACATGGTATTCCCGCTGTCGCGTGCCCGCGCTGGGGCAATGCGTTCGCTTAAAGCAGGGCTTGCCATAATCATAGGATCAAGCCGCGTCTTTGAAAGCTTTTTGGCTGTCTCAACCGTTGGCATCACATAAAGGGCAGGTCCTGGACTATAATGAATAGCATAACCGCAGAAATTTAATCCTGCCTCTGACATGCCAACTTGCGCCCCTTTCATGACAATAGTTGTTTCAATCGGTTTGTGAGAGGAAAGATTATCCATGATTTCGCGCAAATAGGGGGGCCGCTTTGTTCTCCACAATCCAGATTCAGCACTTGCTACGGTGCTAAGGTATCTATTCTTATCCGCCCATTGCGAAACCGTATACGGTGGGTCCGGTTGTCTTGCATTATTGGCATGGGCGAAAAATTCTTCGACTGCATTGTCATCCATTATTCGTTTCTTGCAAGTTCTCTAACTCTGGAGAATGAGGATCATGAAAAGGCACTGGAATATTAACCGCCTCAAGCAAAGCGGTTCTCATAGTGTAATCAATAGCACCAATAAGGCTGGCCGCATCACATCCAACTTGTGCAGCAATGCTTGCACCAAAACGATGAGGAAAATTCAACATAGCATCACGGTGCGTTCTTCCAAACTCACGAGCTGCCTTTTTCATTTCTTCTCGATCAACAGTGGTTTCGCGCAATCGTTCAAGTGCAATCTTTTCGCTTTCAAGGGCAACTTGCATTCGCTCCAGTTTTATCTTGTATTCATTGGCTCCATCTGTAGAGGCTTGTTTGATCTTTGTCCGCGGTTGACCATCAGGCGCTAAAAATGGAGCAGGGCGCTTTGTTGGATTCTCATTCCAGATGGCTGTTGCAACGGCTTCATTGACAGAACCATCTTCAAAAAGAGCCTTATCAAATTTACCTGTCTTTATCCGAGAAACCACCGCATTATGTGAAACACCCATCTTCTTCGCAAACGCACGAACCGATAAACCCTTACGCGTTTTCTTATTCATAGTTGCTCCATTTTGAATGGTATATACAAATTATTGTACACTTTAATTGTTGACAAGGTTTTATTTTTCGTGTACATAAAATATATGAAGATAGTGTGGGATGAACCAAAAAGAGCTTTAAACATTGATAAACATAAGCTTGATTTTGCTGATGTTATTTACTTTGACTGGGAACATGCTCTTATTGATGCAACACATTCAAACCGCATGAAGGCTATTGGACATTTTGCTGATGGCACAACAGTTATTGTTTTTGCAAAGCTTGGCAATGAAGCGATATCCATTATCAGTTTTCGTCAAGCGAATAAAAAAGAAAGAGAGGTTTTCAATGATTATCAAAAAAAACTTTGAAACAGGATGTGGCTACACAAAAGAAGATTGGGACGCTGTGGATTCCCCACCATTGACAGATGAAGAACTTGCACGCTTAAAGCCAGCTAAAGATGTTTTACCAGCCTCCTTTTTTAAATATGTAACAGAAGAACGCCGTAAACGTGGGCGTCCACCGGTTGAATCTCCCAAACAAGCGGTTACTCTACGCCTTGACCCAAATGTTATTGCCTCTTTTAAAAAACAAGGAAAAGACTGGCGAACACGTATGGGTGAAGTCTTAAAAAAAGCAAGTGGTTGTTAAGCCAAACGATCTCGCCACTCTAAAAAATGTGCTTTACAGTTGAAATTAAACTTCAATTGTATTACATTGAAGTACAATTACAAGAGGAGAGCTCATTATGGCTGCCAGTCGCATGGTTCAAGCGCGTGTACCAGAAGAAATTCAAAATATCGCTAGTCAAGTTATTCAAGCTTCAGGTTTATCAGTAAGTGATGTTGTGAGAGTGTTGATGACGCGTATTGCACAAGATAAAGCTATTCCGTCCTTCTTGTTTCAACCTAATGCAGAAACTATAGCGGCTTTTGCAGAACTAGAGGAAGGTAACTTAAAAAAGTTTCATTCCGTAGACGAATTATTTGATGATCTCTATGCGGACGATTGAACGTACCACTATCTTCAAATGTGATTTCAAGCGTGAAATGAAAGGACGGTATCGGCATCTTTTAGATACTGATTTGCGCCAAATCATTGCAGCATTAGCAAATGATCAACCCTTAGAACCTCGATATCATGATCATGCATTGACTGGGAATTGGAGCAATTATCGAGATTGCCATATTCGACCTTACCTAGTGTTGATTTATCGCTTGATTGGTCAAGATCGATTGATTTTAGCGCGTCTGGGCTCCCATTCAAAACTTGATCTTTAAACCACCTCCCCATTTTGAGAACGGGGAGGGGAGATGTGTTTTAAATCTAAGTAGCTTTTACGACAGATCTTGCTAAAACGCGCTTAGCTTCTTTTGTAACTGATTTGTAATGATCAAGCTCTTTTTCGATTTCATCTATTTTCAAAAGATAACCAAAGATGATACCCATGATTTTAGGATAATTTGTCAAAACATATTGGCGAAGATAGTTAAAATCATCAAAGCGTGTATCATTATCATAATCAACAGCTTGGTTTCTCAGTTTCTTTTCACATTCAATAAAGTAACGGCGTGCTTGACGTCCTTTCTCATTGCGTTCAACCATGGAAAGTTCTTTCGCCATGTCTAAGGTGAGGTGATATTCTTTGCTGATAACATTTTAACGTTTCCCAATTTTGGGAAGCGTTAAAATATAGTCTTTTCCCTCTTCAAATTCATACTGATTAATACGGTTCGTAATCCAAATAGCAAAACGTTTACCTATTGCCAAAAATGTATGTAATTCAGGTGCATTCACTGTCTGAACGATATCACCATCAATCGTAGTTTGATGTAAGTCAATTAAATATTGTGCCATGATTTGGCTCCTATGTGCTTAAAGGTTTTCTATTGACACTCTAAAAGATGCCGGGTGCTAGAAAACACGGCACATAGCCCGTCGTTATGCTTTCCCCACAAGGGTATTGTATAGCATAACTACACCCGACAAAGTTATTATATGCGCCTAACATACAATGAGTCAAAGTCTTTAATGTGTGGAAGACTGATTATTTCGGCAACCAATCCGCTATGTGTTTAAGGTGTTTTCTAGGCACCTGATTCGAAAATACCTATTACTATAGAATTGTCCAGCAACAA
>NZ_JBHIRL010000010.1:0-84512 GCF_042197145.1 Bartonella sp. AA56HLJMS
CACGTATAAAAGTGTGGATTCTTAAGTGGATTCTTATAAAATAATTACAAACAAACTATTGACTTTATTGTATTTTTTAGTATTATATCTTGAATGATCGATGGAAGCGAGGATATTGCGTATTTCTGTTTGTGTAATCTCTGAAATAGGCAGACAGCCTAATTTGAGGAGAATATGGAGTTTTAAAGGTGAAAACCAGTTTCCATCTTTACCATCATTTTTAATTCAGCTTTACGACTTTCAAAAGCATCTAAGGCAATGTCTTTTAAGTAATGGAGATTACGCATTGCCTCACGTTTTCGTTTCTCACGTTCTTTAATGGGGGCACGCCCCTCACGTAAAACAGCACGCCACCCAGTTGCCAATTCACGAGCTTGTTTTAAAAGGACATCTCTCAAGGCACCCAAGTCCATTTAGCGACAGCGCCCATGAATGGTATATGAATGGTATAACGATAAAGCATTGAGTACCCCCATCTTTACGTTTGTGAAAGAGCAATCCGGCACCATCATTATATTTTCCAGCTCGTGGGTGTTGCTAAAGCCCTTGGCTTTTGAGACGATTCATAAGAGTCATTTTAGTCCTTTCTTATACATTTTTTACCCACACGCCAGCCCCGCTTGTGGTGTGCAAGAGAATGGTTTTTCTTGATTTAAGACAAACAGGTTTAAAATGAGAGAATCTTACGTTATTCAGAACTCTAACTCAATGAAAGTAACGATAAATTATCATTATAAATCAGCATATTATACCATTTTTATCAAGATAAAGGATCAGGTATTTTTATCTAGAATATGTCACAAAGTATGCAGCCTTTTCGTACATGAAATCCATTTTTTCCTGAAGTGTTTTCTTTTCCACTTAAATACGATTTTTCTCCTCTTCACATGGGTTGCGCAGCTATTTATCATCGAATTTGCCCATAAAGCTAAGCAAAGTGTATTTCTAGATAATATAAAGATAACAGCATTAAGAATAAATCTTAAAAAATAGAAGATTTCTTGCTTTTTCACTTATGGAAGTACAGAAACTCTACCGTTTGATTATGCTCCTCTTTGAAGATAGATATGGTGCTAATATGCGCCATAGAGCTGTCCAAGCAAAGATGATATTAGAAAAATGAAAAGTTAATCACTACACATTTGAAATAGATAGGAACCTACAGCCACTCTCATTCACTCCAAAGGATATAGAAAATGAAAAAAAGCACACTAGATAAATCATCAATCATAGCTTACAATATAACAGAGCATAATGGTGTTTTCATATGGCTACACTCTTCCCTTATGATATCTGGACAGCAAATATCTCTAAAACTTCTATAAAAATACTATTAAAGTTATGCTGTAAAAATGTTAATTGCCTCAACAATCATTTGTCAAAAATTTGCAAAAAATAATCAGAGAACTAACCTTTTGAAGCACAAACATAATTTGTGTACTAAGGAATTGATTTTTAACGCCTTTTAACATATTGATAATCTTAAAATTAAATCAGACAGTCTCCCCAGTTAGTCCGGATAGGTAGGTATCTAACAAAAACTATTGTTAGGACCGTAGAAGATCGTACCCCATCCTTGTATGAGAAAGTGAACTTCCTTAAAAAACTTTGATATTAATGATACTAAACAGATTGGTATTCATTTTCACCTTAATCCGATAGATTCTGCCGTTAAAGGTGCGTTTAGCACAATACACAATTATCTCACAATTTAACTCTCTATATTGATGTAAACTATCAAAAATTTTTAAAAGACGTGTAGCCGAGACAAGTTTTTCTGATAGAATACGCTACCAATTTTAATATAAAAATTATAAAAAAATAAGCATATTAATCCGTTTACTATTAACAAAAAAACGGACTGTATTTTTTTTATTTACAATCTATTATAGCAATAAAATAATTTCTTTCTTTACGATGTGTTGTCGCTATCTATAAAGATTTATTTACACTTCCATTGCTGGTTCTTCTAAACAAACAGTTTTGAGAAAATTAATGCATGAAAAGAAAATCTAACAACAAGCGCTTTATCTTTCATATACAAAATGCTCAAGAAAGCTAATTTTTTCATTTATAAAATGAAATCACTCAATAAAGTTCTTTTTATATCAATAAAAGATGTTTTAAATTGAATATTCAAAATATTGATTTATAATGATAATTTAGCGTTATTCCTATTGAATTAAAATCTTGAATATCGTAAATTTCTCTCATTTAAAATCTGTTCCATGTTGAACTAATCAAAATCATTCACTTACACATTACAAGCAGGGCTGGCGTGTGGAGAAAAGTTATATAAGAAAAGCCTGAGAATTCCTCTCATGAACTGTCTCAAGTGCCAAGGGCTTATCACAAATATTGGGAGCTAGCAAAATGTGTGACGGGCTTGCTCTTTTATTAAGCGTAAAGGTATCGGCTTGCTCCTTCGTAAGCGTAAATATGATGGGATTCTATGGCTTTAGCGTTATAGCATTCATGAACACCGTCGCGAAATGGGCTGTGCTTCCTTAGAAAAATGGACTTTGGTACCCTTATCTTTAAAGAAAGCCTGTGAATAGCCCCCTCATCTCTTCTTCTTATAGCAGAAAAAATTTGCTGATCGTTTTGGTGAATGCATCAAATAATACATCTCAACGCTATAGAGCTTTTATAGCGATTATCTTTAATAGACAATTTTTAAATATCATACTTCATAGTGCTTTTAGCATAAGCTTAACCAAGCTAGGTTTTATGAAATCCACTTTTCTCGACTTTTTATGATCATGAAAAAAGTTTTTCTGAAGCAAAACTTCAAATCATAGAGAACACCATCAATATAATTCGTTTTGTTATTTACAATAAAAACATAATGATATAGAAACTGTCTGGGTACTTGCGCCATCAGGGGAATGAAGTAAGCATCAAAGCATACCAAATACTAAAGGCATATCTATGTGTAAGAAATATATTTATAAGAAAAATTTTTTGTTATGTACAATTGCTGGAACTTTGATTTTTTCTCATTTCGGTTCAACTTATGCAAATACATCAGCTCCTGAAACTCCTGGAATTTTGGGAAAGATTGAATTAAATAAGGGAGAAGAAAAGACTTTAAATAATGTTCTTGTCCGCGATAAAGGACCTGGAATATTAGCGCATGATAAAGCAGCTATCACAATTGTAAAATCAACAATACACACGGAAATGTCTGCACTTTCTGTATCAGAAGGTGGACGCATTCATGCTAAAGAAATTAAAGCAAATACAGTATACAAAGGTTTAGAAACAAAGAATGGTATAATCAACGTTGAAGATTCAACCATAACCGTCCAACGAGGAGGTGCCGGTGGTATCGTTTTTTATGAAACAAAAGATTCTTCACTGAAAAGTGGAGAAAAAGTTGTCAATAAGGTTGTTCTTAGCAATACAAAACTTCTTGTGAAAAACGGTACCGGTATTCTTGGTCCCTACTGCTCAAGAGCCGTTGCTGAAGTTCAACTTAAAGACTCAGAAATTCGATCTGACGTATTATTGAGAAATAAAACGAAACGTAAATATTATGACAACGATACTCTTCCTGTAACTTTAGCATTAACCGCTGATAATTCAACAATAGAGGGACGAGCAAGAACTTTAAAAGTCAATACAACGGTTTTGACTCTGAATAACAAGAGCAAATGGTACTTAAAGACCTCTCAAGAGGAAGTCGATACTGACTTTAATGTGTTTAACTATGAGCTCAGTGATATTAAACAACGAGCCCTTTCTACCGTTTCAGTACTGAATCTTAATAATAGTTCTATCATATTTAAGACACCACAAGGGCGGGAAAAAGATCATTATCATACCTTGTATGTAGGGCGAACAGCTGAGGTTCGTAGACCTGAGGGAAGTACAATCCCCGATATAGAAAGCACTTATAATACAGTTTACAATGCCACAGGCGATGCAAAAATTTATTTTAATATTGAATGGAGTGATGGTCTAGTAAAAGAACAGCAAAAAGCTGACCGCCTCCTTATACATGGTGATGTATCAGGCAGCACAACAGTCCATATCAAGAACCTTGCGAAAGGTGAGATATTAAAAGCTGAAGATTCTGTTTCCTCAAATATGCGTGGTCTTTCACTCATTCAAGTTTCTGGAAATGCAAATGAAGGTTCCTTCAAACTTGCACACGGCTACACCACAATGGGGGGATTGCCCTATAAATATATACTCAAAGCCTATGGTCCAACATCCAGCCATGGGACAGCCGATAGCACACAAAGTCATTTTAGCGGAATATCACAAGAATCAAAAGAAAATACCCTCAAAGACTACACAATCTACACGATATCAGCATCAGGAACAATGATTGAAGGTGTTTCACCAAAAGAGAAAGAAGCGCAAAATACCGGTTCATCATCCCTTGGACAAGCAAACAACGCACAAAACATCTTGGAAAAAAATCAGAATTTCTGGGATTTTCGCTTGCAAAATGCGACTCTCGATAATGAAGGAAAGATCAGAGCTCTCGTTCCTCAAGTGGCAAGCTATTTGTCCATGCCTAACGCACTATTCTCAGCTGGACTGGCTGATATAAACAATCAAAACACTTTACTCAACTCGATGCAGGAAAACACCTTTGAGACAAAAGATCATAAAAACAAAGGAGTCTTCTTCTCGACTTATGGAAATAAGATGACATTATCCTCTCACCGTACGCCATTACAATATGGCTATGGTGCCGATATTCACTATGCAGCTTTACAGGCAGGCATTAGATTAGCAACTCTAGAAGACCAAAACATGACCGCCAATTTCGGTCTTTTAGGAACATATGGGAAATTAGCTTTCACCCCTAAAGACATGGAAGGTGCTGACAAGAGTACACTCAATAAATGGTCAATTACTGCATATAGTGGGCTGCGCCATAATAATGGGATATACATCCATGCACTCTTCTCCTATGGAATGCTCAAGGGAGATATCACCACAGCTCTCATAGGAAAGACTGCAGAGTTGAAAAATGCTGATACATTCAGTGCATCAGCAACCATTGGACAAAAGTTCGAAACCAGTAGGAAAGGATTGGTCTTTGAACCACAAGCACAACTTGTTTATCAACGCCTCATGCTTGGCACACTCTCAGATGTCGATGGCTTTGATGTGGATATGGGAAATCCTTATCAATACTTAGTGCGTGTCGGTGGACGCTTAACGCAAACGAAGCCTTCTATTGAAAACGGCGGTATTCTTTCTTTCTATGGTAAACTAAACGTTGTTAAAGCTTTTTCTAACAATGGTACGATACAGATTGGTGAACCATTCCACCTTGATTCTATAGGAGCGTCTGTTGAAGGTGGACTTGGTGTAAATGCACAATTATCACAAAATATCGCACTTTATGCTGATGTTAACTATCAATATAAGCTTCAAAAAACTGGTATATCCGGAGCAAGCTTTTCAGGCGGAATACGCTATCAGTTTTAAGAAAACGCAAAAAACAATTTATATTCTATTCATTTTAATAAAAGGCAGTGCAAATGTACTGCCTTTTTACAATCTATCGGAAAGAACCGTTAACAACTATTCTTTCTACCACCTTTCTTGAGCCAATTAATCTCACTCAAACCAAATGTAACAAAATCTGTTATCTCTAAATGAATACTGAATTCTCAAGAGAGCTGCCTTTTTGATTTATAAAAATCAAATGCTTTTAATAAAATTTTTGTATTTTAAAACACGTAATAAATAATTCTCTGTGTAAGAAAATCAATTAAAAGCTTTTTGTAAGCGCACAACAACAGCTTCTCCAAAAACTTTGTAGAGTTTTCATAACAACAGCCTTAAGCAACAAACATCCTTGCAAAATATTTTGTTTCTTAACACTTTTAAACGGAATACTGATCAATCTAGCTTTTCTGCAATTCATAGTTGCTCACTGCAATTTCTATTTTAAAAACTCTTCTAAAATCATTTTTTAAACGATAAAGAACAAGACGCAATGTTTCGTTTTGTTGTTTACAATAAAAACATAATGATATAGAAACTGTCTGGGTACTTGCGCCATCAGGGGAATGAAGTAAGCATCAAAGCATACCAAATACTAAAGGCATATCTATGTGTAAGAAATATATTTATAAGAAAAATTTTTTGTTATGTACAATTGCTGGAACTTTGATTTTTTCTCATTTCGGTTCAACTTATGCAAATACATCAGCTCCTACAATGGTTATGGCTCGTGCGGATAAAGCAGGAGAAGAAAAAACCTTTAATAACGTTTTTATCCGCAGCGCATATACAACAGTGGTTGCTGATGACAAAGCCTTTATCACCATTACAAATTCAACAATGCGTTCAGACTCAAATTTATTTACCGCAACAACAGGTGGACGTATTCATGCTAAAAAAACTGTAGGAAAATCAAATTCTCGTGGTTTAGAAATTTCAAACGGCATCATCCATATTGAAGATTCAATCATAAATGTTTCCGGACATCACAAAAGTCGTGGTATCCTTTTTGATTACATCCCAAGTTCCCAAGTAAAAGAGGGCGAAAAAGTTATCAATAAAGCAATTCTTACCAACACAAAACTTCTTGTTGAAAATGGTATTGGTATTCTAGGACCAGATTATGCAAAATCTGTTGCTGAGGTAGAACTTAAAAGTTCAGAAATTCGTTCTGATATATTATTAAAAAATAAAATCCCAGAAAACTCAAAAGATATCGATCCTCGCACTTTTATATTAAGCGCTGACAATTCGATTATAGAAGGACGAGCAAAGACTTTACCTCAAAATACAACGATTTTTACTCTCAACAATAACAGCAAGTGGTCCCTAAAGATTAGTCAATTTGAAGTAGACAAAGAATTTGACAGCTCTAAAGGATACTTGCTCACTGATATTAAACAACGTGCACAGTCTATTGTCTCAGTATTGAACCTTAATAATAGCTCTATTATATTTAATGCGCCGCATAAACTAGCAGACAATCAGTATCAAACCTTGCATGTGGGAAAACAGCCAACAGCTGAAGCTGCAAAAGCAGAGCAAAACAGAAGCTTCGATGCAACAACGGTTTACAATGCATTGGGCAACGCAAGGATTTACTTTAATACCGAATGGAGTAATGGTCTTATAAAAGAACAACAAAAAACTGACCGTGTTCTCGTTCATGGTAATGTCTCAGGCACCACAACGATCTATTTCAACAATCTTTCAAAGCGTGCAGAACCATTCGATGATGATGAAGTTTCAATTCCTTTGAATGCGCGTGGTCTCTCACTTGTTCAGGTGTCTGGAAAAGCAGAGGAAGCCGCCTTCATGCTGGCAAATGGCTACACTACAATGGATGGATTGCCCTATAAATATGTATTAAATGGCTATGGACCAACATCCAGCCGTGGGAGAGCTGACAAACAGCAAAGTCTTTTGCAAGAAAGTGAAGAGTTTTGGGATTTCCGTCTACAAAATGCGACTCTTGATGATGAAGGAAAAATCAAAGCTCTTGTTCCTCAAATGGCAAGCTATTTGGTTATGCATAATGCAATATTCTCCTCTGGCTTGGCTGATATAAACAATCAAAATACACTGTTAGATAATATGCACTCAACAGTTTTTGGATTAGAAGGTCATAAACAAAAAGGGATATTTTTATCGACTTATGGCAACAAGATGACGTTATCTTCCAGCCGTAGTCCATTGGAATATGGTTATGGTGCTAATGTTCACTATGCTGCTATACAAACAGGCATGACATTAACAACGTTAGAAAATCAAAATATAACCGCGAATCTTGGTCTTTTAGGCACATATGGAAAGCTCGCTTTTACGCCAAAGGATATGGAAGGTTCTGACAAAAGCATACTAGATAAATGGTCCTTTACGGCATATGGGAATCTCCACCATGACAATGGTCTCTATGTTAATGCATTTTTCTCTTACGGCATTTTAAACGGACATATTACAACAGCCCTTATCGGCAACACCACAGAATTAAACAATACGGATACATTAAATATATCAGCTACCGTTGGACAAAAACTAGCAACTGGTGTTGAAGGAGTATCCTTTGAACCACAAGCACAACTTATTTATCAACATATTGCCTTTGGCACTCTTTCAGATATTGATGGCTTCCAAGTTAATATAAAGACCCCTCATCAATGGTTGGTCCGTATTGGAGGGCGTTTAACAAAAACAATACTTCCTATTGAAAAAGATCGTGTTCTTTCTTTTTATGGTAAATTGAATGTCATCAAAGCTTTTGGTGAGAAGCGCGCTATTGATGTTATGGAATCTTTCCATCTCGATTCTATGGGCTCTTCCCTTGAAGGTGGGCTTGGCATTAACGCGCAGCTTTCTAAAAATATCGCACTTCATGCTGACGTTAATTACCAACATAAACTTCAAAAAGCCGGGTTCTCTGGAATTAATTTTTCCGGAGGAATGCGTTATCGCTTTTAGAAATCTTAGCTCTCTATTTTGACGCATAAGCAGCGCTGAGATGAAAACAGTGCTGCTTAACTACATTACAAAAAACCGTAATGTGTCAAAAAGTGGTTCATTTTTAGCAAAATAAAGAAAATATCTTAAGGAACATCTCTATGCATAAGAATCTTTTGTTATGTACAGCCGCTTGTGCTTTATTTTTTTCTTCTTTTAATTTCACATCTACCAGCACCGCCTCTGCTCTAAGCCCCCAGGAACGCCATGCCATTGAAGGGATTATGAAATTACCTGAACAATATCGCCATGCCATTGATTTAATAAACACACCAACACAAGCAGAAAAAAATCTTGAAAAGATAGCCTCTGGCGCCATGATGGAAGATAATGCGCACTTCAACCAAGCACTTGAAAATCATATGGATCGTGTAAGAGATACGATTAACAGCTCTTTTGCAGGTGCAGGTCGTTATGGTTCTGGTGCTCATATAAACGTGGTGAACCGTGAAATGGATAATATACGTGCCCAAGCCATGGCAAACAAACACCATCAAGATATGCAAATCATGATGCAAGCCAGAGCAAAACTTGGACAATTACGTCAGAATCGATTAAAAACAAGAGAAAATTTATTACGTGGCTACGACAAAGCAGTTTCCGATGCCGTAAAGGCGGCAGCAATCCTTGAAGCTGATAACCAACAGCGTGTTAATGCTGCACACCAACAATGGGTAAGCCAAGACAATCGTGATTGGCACAAACTGCAAAATAAAGCAGAAATATTACATAAAGCAGCACAAGTGGATACTGCCTTACAAGGACAAAACAAAGAACTTTCTGGTGCTTTACGCAAAGCAGTATTAGAGACTTTGAACGCGGATGGAATAACCAACGTGGAGAGAAAAGAAAAAACATCCCCTCCTCCAACGGACACTTCATTCACAAGAACAGATCATGGAATGAGACAGCCTAAAATAAATGAAAATTCGCAATCTGATATTGATCCCCAAACAAACACCACTTCCTCAGCATCGAAAACGACTCTTCCATCCGAAAAAGCGCATATGAATTTGCTCCCAAAGGTTGGAAATACTGCTACCGCGGCTACAGAGAGCACCTCTAAACTTACAGATGATGATAAAGCAACTGCAACTTCTACTTCTCTTAATGGGACAGCAAAAAGCACAATTCTTACACCACAAGAAGAAAGCTCTTTAGTCATGCCTATCGCGATGTTTGCTGTCGGGTTTAGTGATGTCAACAATCAAAATATCTTGTTAGACAATATGCAAATAACAATGTTTGAGCCCAAAGATCATCCAGAAAGAGGCGTTTTCTTATCCTCTTATGGCAATAAAAGCACCTTTTCTTCCAAGGTTCAAGCAGAACAAGATGGTGTTCAAGCAGATATTCACTATGCTGCATTGCAAGCAGGAGCAACACTAATAGCGCTAAAAGATCAAAATATCAGCAGCAACTTTGGTCTTTTCGGAACATATGGGAAATTATCTTTTACTCCTAAAAACAAGGAGAGCTTTCAAAAAAATATGTTTGATAAATGGTCACTCACCGCATATGGAAATATTCAGCATGACAGTGGCATCTATGCAAGTGCATTTCTCTCTTATGGAATTTTCAAAGAAAATCACGCTACAGCTCTCATCAAACATACCTCAAAAGTGAAGAATAGTAAAACATTAGGAGCCGCTGCAACTGTTGGTCAAAAACTGTCAACCAGTTTGGAAGGTGTAATCCTAGAACCGCAAGCACAACTTGTTTATCAACGTCTCATGCTTGGTTCTTTATCAGATAGGAGCTCTTTCTCAGATGACGATAACTCTAAAATAGACATAAGTAATCCTTATCAATGGCTGCTCCGTATTGGCGGACGTTTAACGCAAAACAAAGGACATGCTGTTTCTTTCTACGGCAAACTGAACATGATCAAAACTTTTAGTAAAAATTTTCAGCTTGCAGCTATGGGATCTTTAATCGAAGGTGGTTTTGGTATTCACACACACTTATCACAAAATATTCAGCTTCATAGTGATCTCAGCTATCAACATAAATTCAAAAAAGCTGGCATCTCTGCAATAAATATTTCCGCTGGAATACGCTATCACTTTTAAAAATACTTGTATTCCTTATCTTGAAATATGAAGAGATCTCATTATGTTTCGTTTTGTCTCTTACAAAAGAGACATAATGAGGTCAAAGTTTTACTTTTTATGAGAGAGGGGGAAATATTTTAGGAATGCATCCATATGAAAAAAAGCTTCTTACTATACACAGTTTCCGGAGTTCTGTTTTATTCTTCCAGCGGTTTGTCTTATGCTATTCATAGTACAAATCCATCAACAACGATAGATTCTTCTTCTCTACAACCTACTCGTGTCAAGTCACAAATAAATCTATCCGGAGTTTTTGATCCGTATAAAGATCCATATGATGGAATCGGGCGAATTATGCCATCATATCCATCTTCAACCCCTAATGGCCTCCTTCCCCCTACAGCACCTAGCTCCACAAGAACGAGCGCAAGCCCTATTTCTACAGGAAGTAAACTTACAACGCCTACTTCTACAAGCACTCTACCTCCCAAAACACAACTTGAAGGAAATTCAGCTGGAAATATAATTTCTTCTTCAAAACAAAACTCTGATCTTAGTCAAGGAAGTACACAAACACCAAAGACTAAAGTTACAGAAGGTGTACAATCTAACCCTACAACACAAAACACTCCGATTATACAATCTTCAACAACAAGAATGGAAGCAAAATCTAGAAGACGTTCAGGGGCGCCCTCCTCTTCTGCAGACTCTTCCAGCGAAAAAACACTATCGAATTCTGCTGTGTCTTCACAGCCAGAACCTACACAACCTTCACCGAATTTACAACCAGCACTTACAAAGTCTGAACCTACAAGAACGGAACCTACAAAACCAACAACAGAGCAAATACCAACATCTAATGAACCAGAACTCGCACAGCCAATATCTTTAAGAGTAGAAACTGAAAAACCAACATTACTGGTACCACCAAAATCTGCAAAACCAGCGCCAGTGCAATCTTCATCTGCACAAAAAATATCTGAAAAATCAGAGATTGAAAAACCAATATCACCAATAAAACAACCTGAAAAGTCTACACAAATTGAGGATATAAGCGCTGGAGTTGAAGCTAAAAACGGTAAGACCATAACGCTACATAACAAAAAAATTCAAGACAATGGTTTTGCTGTACATGCAGAGGGAAATAATTCAAAAGTCAACATGATAGGGGGAACAGTTGATGCGCGTTTTGTTGCACTAAGTGTATCAGATGGTGGAGAAATTGATGCTACAGGCATTACTGTAACAGCAGAAACAGCTGGTTTGGTAAACATGGAGGGCACAATCAAACTTAAGGATTCAAGCGTCCATGTCACGGGAAATTATGAAGCAGACGGTATTATTTTCCGCAACAATCCGTATAATACCCCTAGAAAACGATATACACGCAATGCTGAAAGGAACACCAATGCCGTTCAAGAACAAGATGTAGCCAATATTGCTGATAAAGTAACCCTAGAGAATACAAAGCTTTTCGTTGAACATGGTAGCGGTATCAACCTTTATGGAACAGGCGTAAACGGGGAAGTCAACCTTAAAAATTCAGAAGTTCATGCCGATATTTTATTAAAAAATATCAAGAACGAAAGTGCCTCCACAAACACCATTACATTAGTTGCAGACCACTCTTCTTTAGAAGGTCGGGTAAGAACTTCTAAAGATAATAGAACAGTTTTTGATCTAAAAGAGAGGACTAAATGGCTTGTAAAGGCTAATAAAAATGCCACAAATAATGATAATATTTTAAATGACTATAGACAGTTTGGTGTTGATGAAAAATCATACTCTAATCTTTCTGAATTGCACCTTACAAACAGCGCCATTATGTTTGACAAGCCCATTGAGGGACATTATCAAACTCTGTTTATAGGACCTAATCTTTCGCAAGAAGACGAAACAACTCACACAGCAGCGGTTTATAGTACAGCGGGTCTTGCAGAGATTTATGTAAACACTCAATGGGATAAACATTCTCCTATCACGGAACAACAAACTGATCACATTGTGATTAATGGTGATGTCTCAGGAAGTACTGTTGTTCACATCAATCTCCAAACCGATAGCTCTGCTGTTTGGGAAGAGAAGATGGCTTCACTTCCTTTAGGGACACATGGGATTTCAATCATTCAAGTTTCCGGACAAGCAAACGAAAATTCCTTCACGTTAGCAGGAAACTATATGACAATAGGGAAACAACCTTATAAATATATACTCACAGGCTATAAGCCTGGAACATCTCATGAGAGCCAAAATCTTTTTGGCAAGAAGAATAGTGATTTCTGGGATTTCCGCTTACAGAATGCCTACATTGATAAAGACAAAAAAGTTCGAGCCCTTTTACCACAGGTAGCAAACTATTTAACCATATCTAATACTTTATTTTCTGCTGGATTTACTGATGTAAACAATCAAAACACGTTGTTAGACAATATGCGAACAACAGTATTTGGGGCAAAAGACAATATAAAGAATGGTATCTTTTTCTCTTCCTACGGCGAGAAGGTCACCCTATCTTCCAACCGCGATCCACTGCACTATGGTTATGGTGCTGATGTAAACTATACTGCCTTACAATTAGGGGGCATATTAGCCGCCTTAGAAAGCAAAGACATAAGCGCATATTTTGGTCTTTTAGGAACGTACGGAAAGCTTGCCTTTACGCCAAAAGAGATGCAAGATTCTGAAAAGACAACGCTTGATAAATGGTCACTTACCGCTTATAGCGGCATCCAGCATAGCAATGGTATATATGTCAACGCTCTTCTTTCTTACGGAACCTTAAAAGGAAATATTACCACAGCTCTTGTTGGGAATGCCGCAAAATTGGATGGTACCGAGATGCTTAATATATCTGCAACCATTGGTCAGAAATTAGCAACCGATACAAAAGGGCTTGTCTTTGAACCACACGCTCAATTCATTTATCAAAATCTCATGTTTGATATTTTCTCAGATACCAATGGCTTAAAAGTAGACATGGGCAATCCACATCAATGGTTGATCCGTTTTGGTGGACGTTTAACAAAAACGATAATGGCTGTTGAAGAAAACAAGGCTGTTTCCTTCTATGGTAAAATGAATGTTATCAGAACTTTTGGCGATGGTAAAACAATAAAAATTGCTGATACCTTTCATGTTGATCCTACCGGCTCTTCAGTTGAGGGAGGCATGGGGGTGAACGCATATCTTTCTCAAAATATCGTACTAAACGCCGATATCAGCTATCGGCAAAAACTGCAAAAATCCGGTGTATCTGGCACCAATTTGTCTGGCGGAATACGTTATCGTTTCTAAAGCAGAAGTTAATTTTAACTTAAATAAAAAAGCAGCACAAAGTGCTGCTTTTTTATTTAAATTTATATATTTTTTTAAATTCTCAAAAATCATTATCACATCAAAGAAGATTTTGACTTATAATATTTCTTTTGCATATTGAATAAAAAACTAAACACCATAACATTCTCTCATCAAAATACCCCATGCATAAAATTTTATGTCTTATATTATCACCACACCTCAAGCGATGATGTTTTTACAGCACAACAGAATAAGCATTCATGCCGATTTAAAAAAGTCAGCCCCTTCTTCGCTGTGGACACTCTATTTATTTTAGATGATGTGCATTTTATATACCTGCTATAAAGACTTAGTATCTGGTATAAATTCTTAAAGGCATGTTTTTCCTCTAAAATCTCAATGCTACAGCAGCTCCATTATAAGACAAGATATTGATTTATAAAGACAATTAATTGTTTTCCATGTTAAATGAGAATCCAGAATATCGTCAGATTCTTTCATTTTAGACCTGTTCCATGTTGAATCAACAAAAACCATATCTCTTACAAGTGACAAGGGGGAAGAGCCATAGGGATAAAAAACTATTAAGAAAGGATTAAAAATGCCTCTAATGAACTATCTCAAGTGCCAAGGGCTGTAGCAACATTGGGATCAAACAAAGAATATGACAGTGTTGAAAAATATAACAATATCAACTTGCTCTTTTATTAAGCATAAAGATGGTCACGCCCTATAGATTTTATATTATTTCCACGGGAACTTTCTTATTATACCATTCACAAGCACCGTTGCATCAAAGATGTCGTTGCGCCGCCCCACAAACACCATCACGAAATAGACTTGAGAGCTTAAATATCTCTTTAAAACAAGGCCGTGAATTAGGAATAACAAATCCATTCTATTTTGAGTATTTTGTCGTGCATGAAGGACATGCCCGCAGTAAAAAACACAATAAAAAAAAAGCGTGAAACAATGCGGAATCTTCATTATTTAACAGATAGTGCTTTAGATACTTTTGAAAGACATAAAGCTAAATTAAAGAACGGCGGAACAGAGGGAAGCTGATTTCTACCTCTTTATTCTTTCCCAATGAGATTGCCTCCCCATTTCAAATATTACGCCAACAAAGATATACGCACTATATCCACTCAGATCTGGATGCTCTCTCCAATCTGACATACAAAAACTAAAAACAGCAGAAGGAAATAATAAACCGCTTTAATTTTTATCTCAAGCCTATAGATTTAAACAACGAACCGCGTCATATCACCACACTTTAAAGGACAATATTCCATGAAGCTTATAGGCAATATTCATCACATACTCTTCATCATTCATGCTTTTTGCTGACTTGGTGGTTATGGCGGAGTGAACGCACCAGATCCCATCCCGAACTCGGCCGTGAAACACTCCAGCGCTGATAGTACTTTGCCTTAAGGCACGGAAGAGTAAGTCGCCGCCAGATCTGCTAAATGCAAGCAAAAGACTCAATGTATAAACCTTACATTACCACACCCCCAAGGAAGCTGTTTTTAAGGCATCACAGGCTAGTCTAAATATTCTCTTGATCGCGCCTCTCCCTAAACTAAAAAATGAAGCTCCCTATTAACTCAGTCTGCAAACAATTCTCTGTAAATAATCCGCCTTCTCTGAATTCTCTTCTAGCCAGCTTCTCACCGCATGCGGTTCACATCACGACACCTTAAAAGACATTGTTTTAAGAACAGCGTTTTACAGTACATCAGGATAATAATTTAAATACCAAAATGCGCTTAAAACAAGTCTACTCACTAAACGCACTATTTATCCAAATCAACTGCCCTACCTAATCATTGTCATGACTTAGAACAGCCCGTATTAATCAGATTTGAATTTATTCCTCTATTTCTTTTGCACGTCCAGATAGCTGTATAGCTCTAGAAAGATCATTAACTGCATTTAAATGTGTTTGAAGTAATTCACTATTACGCTGTAATTTTTCTTGTAAATCAGACAACAAACTTTCAACCTCATGCTCAATATCTTGATTCATATAGCGCTTCACATCACTCATGGATTTATTAAGATCACGCAAACCACGTATTTTACGCAAATTTATTTCTTCGTAATCTGGAACACCACTGCTCTCTAGCATATTGCTTTCATAATCAACAACTTGAGCTAATCCTTTAACAGCAGCAACAAATTTTGTCATCGCCCAATCACGATCAATAAGGTTGTTATCAAGAACTTTTGCTTTTGCCGCAAAACTATCATCACCATATTGCACTACAGACATTTTTACTTCCCCTTCAACACTATTGTTCAATCTTACTTTCAAATGAGGGAGACTAAACAGGTTCTCTTCAATGCTGATACACTCAACCAAGCTCGTGGTGCAAACATTGCTCAAACAACAGCACGACAATCCTTCAAAGCGTATACCACTTCAACTTTCAACGCGTTCTCTCAAATATTTTTCTTGCTTTGCTCCAAAACCATCATTGCGGCTATACTAATCCATAAAAACGCTATAGACTTAAACCTTACAGCAATATCGAAACTTCCATATTTGCTCTGTCTATTTCGCCTTGCCGATTTTATCTTTGCCGATTTTATCACGAGCTCATCTTCAATAGAAAACAACAATGCTTTCACGAGAACTTCAGCCACAAAAAATATCTGCCGACAAAAAACCGCAGTCTATCTTGCAGCATATAAAGACTTAAGCCCATCAAAAATTTCAGCATTTTACTGATAGAAGCACTTTACCCTCCATAACCTCATGGCTCTCTCTGCACTTAAACTTGTACACCTTCTGGCACCCCATAAGATGGCGCCCGACAAGATCAGTTCGCACCCATTCAAAAGGACACCCCCCTCTCCCATGCTCTTTCTGCACACATGCAGTATTTCGCATAAAACACAAAAAGAATGTTCTTTTGAACAGATCAGCCATACAGCAATATAAAAAAAGACATCTTCAAATAGCTAAACAGCCATCAATCTTCCTCTTTTAAATTATCATTCGCTTTTCTTTGCAATGAATGACTATATAAGATTTTTTGAACCTTTTCAAGAGTTTCTTAGCCAATCAGTTCGATACGTCTTCAATCGCATATTCACGCGCTTGTTTTAAAGAAATATCTCTTAAGTACACCCAAGCCTATTTCGCACCGCGGCCCATCAATGGTATAATGATAAATCTTCCATGACATGTATAAAATCCATTGAGCACTTTCCATCTTTACGCTTAATAAAAGAAGCAAGCCAGCACCATCACATATTTTTCTACCCCCTATGTTCTGATACCCTTGGCACTTGAGACGGTTCATAAAGCATGGCCTTTCTTGTACAATTTCTCTGCGCATGGGAGCTCCCTGCTTGTAACTGCAAAAGACATTGTTTTGGTTAATTCACCACGAAACAGATTTGGAATGAAAAAATGTCCAGTATTAAGGGATCTAATTCAAGTTGAATAACGATAGATTATCATCTATAAATCAAAATATTATCCAATGCATAATGCTTAACGCTCCCCCCATTGATATTTTCAGAATTTTCACAGCATCTTCTTACAGATTATTTCATTCCATAACACAGTTTGCTCTTAATATCGCGACTTTACATGCGCTACTGGTATAAAAACAGAGAAACAATCATTTTATAATCAAGGTACAATTTTTGTTTACGATCTTTCTCTCGTTTTCAACCTTTTAAATGCAGCTCTTCTCTTTCATAATCATCACATTTCAAATCTATTCCATGTTGGATAAATTAAAATCACTTGCTTGCACATCACAAACAACGCTCTGATGTGTTGATAAAATACGCTGAAAGAAAAAGACTTCTTATGAACCTTAGCAAATGCCAAGAACTATAATAAACATTGGAAGCAAGCCTACGATGATTGTGACTTGCTCTTTCATAAGTATAAAGATGATAGCATTTTATAGATTTTTATATTATTCAAAGTTTATATTATTTCACGAGAGCTTTACTGTTATACTATTCACAATTACCGTTATACCATTTACGAATGTCATCGTAAAATGTCTTTCGTGTGCGTTAAGAGATATTTCTTTAAAACAAGTACATAAATATGCAATACAAATATACTAATATACAACATAAGTATATTTCGTCTGGAGCGTTCTTTACTTTTGTGCAAAACATGCCCCATTAGAGCAGCATTAACCAATCTTGCTATGAGATAAACGATCAGAAAACATTTTTATCTTCCGCCGCTCACCTTAAAGGACTAAGATCTTAACTCAATCGGCTCTGTACGCAGTCCGAATTTTTGTCAAACGATCTTCTCCTGACTTTCCCCTCATCTGATTCACTTAAACGAAAAGCTCAACAAATAAACCTACGAATATTCATCGTACACTAAAAAATACTTAAACGTTCCAAGAAAACTTATATGTCTTATATTACCGTTATAAATGACAGTGCTTTATAGCATAACAGGATAAAAAAGTTTCCAGCAACACAAAACTTACAAAATCAATCAATAGTCTTTTTAAAGCTTTCTTTTTTAGGATTCACAATACTCCAACTCCTTAAGCTTTTATAAAAAAAGGAACGATTTTAAGCTTGCCGAATATGTTGTATCAGCATATATTACAGATTGTAACATATTGTTATTCATAAAATCACCTCAAAAAGAACAGAAAGAGGTTTTTATGGCTGATCTCGTAAAAGCCGCTATGCTTTATTCAACCTTGATTATCACCATCAATGCTTTTGTTGTTATTTTAATTCTCGTAATAGAAATATACTAATACTCTCTTGGCTTTTTATAATCTGTGCAAATGAGCATCTTAATTTCACATAAGAGCAAAGCAAAATTTTAATTCTACAGATAAACCACACACCCAACTTCAAACATCGCTTGCAACTATTTGAGGGTAAACTCTGCTTTTTGTATGCATTTTTAACCATCATTGTCCGTCTTTTCACGCTATCTTGAATCTCAACTTCATTCCCAGCTTAAAAAACGAAATTTTCTACCAGATCCGATCTGTAAATAATTTGTCTCCTTATTGAGTAAGCTCCTTTTTCTTCCCCCTTCAGGGCATATCACAATCCTAAAGGATAATATTTCATGAAGCTTATGATAAATCCATTGAACACCATCTTTACCCTTATGAGAGAATAAACCAGCAGCATCCAACACTTTTCCAGCCCCAAATGTTGCAACAACCTTTAGCACTTGAGATCGTTTATAAGAGGCATTTTTACTTCTTTCTCCAACAGTTTTTATCTACACGGCTCTCCATGCTTGTACCATGCAAGAAGATGGTTTTAATTAATTCAACCGAGAACAGATTTGGAATAAGAGAAGCTTACGTTATTCGAGATCCTTATTTAACATAATAATAATTAAGTTATTTTTATAAATCAAAGTGTTATTTATAAAAACATTTATCACACACTCAAGAACAAAAAACACCTCATACGTAAAGTTTTATATGAGCTCCACTGCTCAACATGATAATATAACGACACAATTAAGATAAAAAAATAATAAGGAAAGACCTTGCAAACTCAGAAAAGAGAGGAGAAAAATGAAAAGATGTGGAGAGCGCTCAATTCCTCACACATCCGGCAAAACCGTCCTAGCAAAACAGCCTCACAACTTAACTAATGTTATAATATTCTCAAATCAAAAGCAATTTTTTTAAAATAGTTTGAGAAAAACATTTGAGTATGAAACGATAATAATTCCATTCAGAATGTTTTTCTCTTTATTAAAACAGAGAAAAGTAATTTCCAAACAAATGTTTCCTCCGAATTTTTCCGAAATTAGCCGCAACCCTTAAAGACGATCTTAGTGTTATGAAACATTTATTTGTGATAAACGCAAAAAAACACCCCAAAGATAAATTTAATCTCATATTTTAAATACATGTAACCAAAACATTAAAAAATTAGCAGTAACACGTAACAACTCATTGGGAGGCAATACTATCTACAATTGAAAGCACTTTTGGGCTTAACAATGACAGTATAGCATCCGTTTATACAAAGAGTACTAAGCGTAAACGACTAATTCTTGAAGCCATAAAAAGACTCTCTAAAAGTTAAAGATAGCCTAAAAACGCAATAGAATCAAGAACTAAACAATTATTTATTTATTGAACTGTATGTTTTTAATTAATGCCAAACATAAGTTCCATATATGCTTGTCTGGCATGTTGGCAATTTTTAGATTTCTCCATAGAAGATTGATCCAGCTTTTCACATTTTTTTGCCCACTCTTCGAGTAATGTTTTATCTTTCTTAAATTCCACTACGCTGTAGTTTTTTTCACAACCAGCAACGACAAGTCCAGTACAAACCAGCAATGCTGTAATAATAACTTTATTCATGATTTAATTCCCTTCCTTTTTATCTTCAGTTTTTTTCTCGTCATCATGTACAAAGCTTGAACCAGGCCAATCTCGGGCATGAACTTCACGATACGCTTTATCTGCATTTTTACAATTTTGAGAATCTAAATCCTCTGATATCATGCATTTCATTGCCCATTGCTCGAGTAATTTTGGATCTTTCTTAAACTCTGCTACGCTATAAGTTTTTTCACAACCAGCAACGATAAGTCCAGTACAAAGCAGCAATGCTGTAATAATGGCTTTATTCATCAATAAAATTCCCCTTTTTTCAAATTTACAAAGTTTAGGACACAATTTAGGGCCTTAAAAAAAGTTCTACATATGCTTGTCGAAGGTTTTTACAATTTTGAGAGGATTTGAGCGGTGAATCATCGTTCTCACATTTCTTTGCCCATTCCTCGTATAATTTTTCATTTGTTTTAAATTCTTTTACACTATAAGTTTTTTCACAACCAGTAACAGCAAGTCCAGTACAAAGCAGCAATGCTGTAATAATGACTTTATTCATAATTTAATTCCCTTCCTTTTTATCTTCAGTTTTTTCTTGGTCGTCCTTTCCAGAGCCAAAAATTCCCCATTTTTTACGAGTTTCTAATTCAGCTTGTTCTGCGTTTTTACAATTTTTTGAATCAAAACTTCCTGCAATAAAACATTTCTCTAACCACTGATTGAGTAATTGGGGATCCTTCTTAAATTCCGCTACGCTATAAGTTTTTTCACAACCAGCAACAACAAGTCCAGTACAAAGCAGCAATGCTATAATAATGGCTTTATTCATCAATAAATTCCCCTTTTTCAAATTTACAAAGTTTAGGACACAATTTAGCACCCGATTAAAATTGTACATTCGGTTCATTGTGCATTTTCAAAAATTTTAAAATCCACTTCTGTGCGCGATTTTTCCCAATCTATGATGATAAATCGCGTACAAAGAAAAATACCGCTATCAATATATTTTTATGATTTAATTGTTGTCCTGCTGTTTTTCAGTTTCATTCCCCTTTTTGCTACTTTCACGAAGTTCCTTTGCAAGATTTCTATAATGCTCTTGAAAAAGTTCCATATCGGCTTGCATGACATTTTGACAATTCTTGGTTGCAAAAGCAGAGGGCCCCATTTTATCGCATTTC
Source organism: Bartonella sp. AA56HLJMS (assembly GCF_042197145.1). Classification (NCBI taxonomy): domain Bacteria; kingdom Pseudomonadati; phylum Pseudomonadota; class Alphaproteobacteria; order Hyphomicrobiales; family Bartonellaceae; genus Bartonella; species Bartonella sp. AA56HLJMS. The sequence goes on from NZ_JBHIRL010000010.1 coordinate 21,334, forward strand.
TTTCCCCATTCTTGCATCAATTTTTTATCTTTCTTAAATTCTGCTACGCTATAAGTTTTTTCACAACCAGAAACGACAAGTCCCACGCAAAGCAGTAGCGCTGTTATAATGATCTTGTTCATGATTTAACCCCTCTCTTTGTTTTATATTTTATTAACAATATCTTTGGGTTCACATCCCCTCCTATATTGTGACCTTGCGTCTAATTTTCCTTTGCAAATACGTACACTTCCAACGCAAACATGTTAAATCATGAAAACTGCCTTTCATTTATCAGACTTGCATTTGTAACATTATCTGCACGGCAGCTCTTTGTATTTGAAGTGTTAAAACTTCAGCAAAAATTCTGATATCTTGACATTCTCAAAAAGCTTTTTAATCATTTCTTTTCCTTCAAGAACCTCTTGGTAACGAGAAGCAGCACGATATCTTACCCAAAATTCGTCATGCCTATATCCATTGCAAATTCCCTGCAAACGAAAAAATACACCTTTTAATCAACAGATTGCGCTCTTATCATTTCTAAACCACCGGAAAAGAAAGAAAGCTTTAAGTCCCCCCTGTACTTTTTAAAAGCCAATAGAAATGCTAAAAAAGCGATCTTATACATTCCAATTGAAGAAAAAAGCCTATTGCCTTGCGTACCATTACGACTGGCATTAACTATTTAAGACTATAAAGTCATATAAATGTAAGAAATATTGTCTATAATATGCTCAATGACTTCTTTTGTTTATTAGGAAAACTTATAGCGCGTCAATATCAGTAAATTTTACTTATTTTTATCCCCCCCTTATAAACATGAACATAATTTAATAAAACGGATTGCTGCATAACAGAAAAAAATAATCAACGCTACTCTTAATTACATTATTTACGCATGTATTAAGTACAATAAACAAAAAAATAACCTGATGTTTAAAATCATTATCAAGATAATTTTATGGAAAATAAACTTATCTACTCATCTAGCGGATAAGATCACAAGTAGTATGATGATTATCACATTTATAGGGAAAAGTTTGAAACGGAGAATTTTTCGCAAACTCATAGCTCTTTCATGCGATGATACAGAACCTTATGAAAAACAACTTGAATGAAGCAACCATTGTGAAAAAAGAAGAGCACTTTTATTATTAACTTCGTATAAAAACAATCGATATCATCTCTAGAAAAAGCACTCAAACCAACGAAATTATCGTATCATTTTTTACACTTTTCCGTATTTTTGTGAAAGCAATTCGCGGACCTCATCAGCTATTTTAGTTCCACGACTTGCACAACTGACCTTAATCAACCGATGCAAACTTTCTGGTATATCAATCGTGAGGCGCTTCATACCTCCACTCATGCTCCCTTTGTGGCTTCCTACCCATGCATCCGCTGTTAAAGGAATTGATTTATTCGTTGGTTTTGTGCCGATTTTAATTTTTTTATTCATCGCACTAACTCCTTGATTTCTGCTGCAACCGCTTCAATCTCTGCTGCTGCTGGTCCTTGCTTATCAACTTCATAAACCGCCTTCCCCTGTGCTGCTGCTTCTGCAAAAATCACGCGCTGCGCAACGCTAGAAGAAAGAACATGCACAGGGTATATACCAAGAGCTTCGTTCACATCACGCCCTATCGCTGTATTGACTATTTTACGATTAATAACAAAAGCAGATTTGAGATTTTCTTTATAAACGCGTGCTTCGTCAATCAGCTTTACAATTCCATCCGCTGCCCAAATATCATAGGGACTAGGCAAAACAGGTATAAGCACCAAATCCGAAGCCATAAGAGCACTACGAGCAAGATCAGTTACACGCGGAGGACCATCGATAATAATATGATCATAACCATGACCAATCTGTGTAATCTCTTTGTGAACCGTTGCACGCGGTAAACCAATAACTGAAAACAAAGGAGCATCTTCACGTACAGCAGCCCAATCCAATGCGCTTCCCTGTGGGTCAACATCAATAAGCAATACCCGTGTACCAGTACGTGCAAAACTGGCAGCAAGATTAACACTCAACGTCGTTTTTCCGACACCTCCCTTTTGATTCAAAAGTCCAATGATCATCCATTACGCCTTTCAGTATTATCGTTTTTACGATTATACTGAAAGTAATAAAAAAACAAGCATCCAATACGTGCAAAATAACCATTTCTCCCATTTTCAGGATAAATAACAATAGCCCGCAATTTTTTATAATATTCTTTAACATGAGCAAAACATTATGAAGATGATATTCTTGAAAATAACAAAATAAATTTAAAAGAGGCATGCTCTTCTTCCCCCTCCCTAAAACGAAGATTCTTAAATCCATGTCGATCTGTAAACAATGCGCTGTAAATGATCCAGCTTCTTATTTTGCGCCTGCCATTTTGGCTTCTCCCTTCATGCAATCCACTTAATACAACTCTACAAACAAGCTCCACTCTGAATATACAACAAACTATAAGGAGAATTCATTGTTTTACGCGTTGAATGAGAGAGCTGAAATCAGGAAGATTCTCTCATTTCATGCCTCTTATATTAAATTAATCAAAATCATGTCTCTTGTACGTTAAAAGCGGGATTGGCGTGTGGGCAAAAACTGTACAAGAAAGGATTTAAAATGCTTCTTATGCAGAATCTCCAGTACCAAGAACTGTTACAATATTGGGGGCTAGCAAATATAATAGGTGCCGACTTCCTTCTTCATAAGCGTAAAAAGGGTGGTGATCCATGAATTTTATACTCTTTGACGCTCGACAGAGTAAAATGGGCTTAAGAGAAATAAGGGTGCCTCTAGCAAGCGCGTAAACAAGCAACACAATGAAATGTCTATGTTTAGTAAACACGATAGATTATCCATAAAGACCAAACATCCGTCTTTCATACATCGCATAACGAATATGTTGCGGAGTGAGATATTTTGCATCTTATAGCTCATTTTTCCCAAATAGATTTTCTCGACAAAAAGAATATTTTTGTTAAGATGCCACTGAAAAACTTACCTTCATTATGTTCTTTCTATATACCAGACCAGAGGGTATCGTGAAGATCATGCAATTGGGAATAAACAAAAATGAATTTACAACAAATTGAACCTGATATTTTTATCAGCGCCCAACTTAGCATAGAAAATATCAAAACATTGGCACAAGCTGGTTTTAAAACAATTATCTGTAACCGCCCCGATCACGAAGAGCTCCATCAACCTGACTTTTCTAGCATTAAAACGGTCGCAAATGAATATGGTATAAAAGCCTATCACATTCCCATTTCTCCTCCAACTATAGAAAATTCAGCTGTTGAAGCCATGCAAACAATTTTAAAAACCGCCTCTCTGCCTCTTCTTGCCTATTGTCATCACGGATCACGCTCGCTGCATCTTTATCGTTTAGCGCGTCTTTAAACAGAGGTTTCGCACACTTCCTCCTCGCCTTAAAAGACGAAGATTTTTAAATACACATCGATTTTTAAAAAACAATCTGTCAATAATCTTTGTCTTGCGCCTTTCCCTTGGCTTGCCACTTCATAAAACTTTACAAGCAAGCTTTGCACCTCAATATACAACAAGCATGCACACCCGAAGCCATAAAAATGCATGCAAATTCATATGATGATCAAAGAAAATTATTTTCACCTCACCTTTTATCACTGCTCCACCTTCTTTTTCTCTTCCTTTACCAATACGAACTCATTCGTACGCCACAGACACCTAAAACGACAGTAAAACCACTAAGAAAACCCTATATTCCGAATAAAAGGCATGCAGAGTATTTTATAAAAAGCCGTAAGCCATAATCTATGATTAACTGCAACATATTGATTTATAACAATTAATTATTTTGCACATTGAGTGATAAATCCTAATACCGTAAGATTCTCTCAAGCCTATTTATAGTGAATCAATCAAAAGCGTGTTTCTTGCATGTCACAAGCAGGAAGTGTTGGTGTGAAGTAAAACGAGTTAAGAAAAAATCCCTCTCATAAACGCTCTCAAATAGCCAAAGCTGTACAACACTAAAGGCTTGTCAATATAACTGATGATGCTAGATTGCTCTTTTATTAGGCATAAAGATGATAGCGCTCAACGAAACTTGCATGATACCATTCATGAGTGCCATCATGAAAATGAATATGGGAAACGTTGAGAGATATTTCTTTAAAAGAAGTGCATAAATTAGCAACACAAGTATATTCCAGCATTTTATTTTACCTGTGGGACATGATATCCTATTCAAAGAACAACAAAAGCCTGAAGCTGTTATTTTCATGATTTAAGAGATATTGCTCTGGACCCTTTTGAAAGTAGCAACGCCAAATTTAAAAAAGACTGTCATCTGGACTGATTTTCCCCTTTATAACTTCATATTTTTTCCCAATAAGGCTGTAAACCGGTTTCAGAGATTACGCAAATGGATAATGCAATAGGGCTCTCCTCATCTAGCATACAAAAGCTGTAACAGCAGAGAGAGCACTAAAGCGCCTTAATCTTTGTCTCAAACATATTACTGCCATATTGCTGCGTTGAGGATCGCTAAAGAAAAAGTTTTATAAGAAAAACAACACCATAAAGTCATGAATAGACCGAACATAGATTGGAAAGATGTTCTAACTTTTATCCAATATTTCTATCAAAAAACAACAAAACATTATTGGCTTTGTGTTTTCATATCCTTACAAGACTGTCTTTCCTTTTCATTATAGGCGTTACATTTGTGAAAGACAAAGGAAATATATGGATAGTTTTTAACTTGAAAATCTGAAGGATTGACGTGTTACGACAACAAAATTGTGCCTTTATCCATCAAAAGCATTAGAAATTTTGAAACAATACACCTGCTTTCTCGCAATGATTTCTTTTATCTACAATCAATCGCAGTCTCCTTAATATGCATTCCCCATCACAATATACAAGAGAAACGAAACTTAAAGCATTTTCCAGCAGCTTCATTCTCGTTTACGTGATTGGTCAGCACGAAAACTGCTGCTGACCACTAATCTTCTTCACAAGACTCGACAAACAAAACTTTTTTAAAAATATTCATTACATAATACAAAATATCACATGCGTAAGGTTACACGAACCAACTCTCATCATAAACGATGATACAGCATAAATGACATAATAAGCCAAATTAGAAAAAAGAAACAATAAACTTTTAAATAAAAAAAGTCATCAATTAAATTTTATCAAACTATAAGCTTAAGATCGCAAGAAATTTTAAAAACAGCCTTTCTCCTTCTTCACGTCTATTAGTGCTAAATAGGCTGGTTGCTTATTCTTTACTGCATCTTTTATGATAAGTTTTAACGTATCAGAAAGAAACAAGCAGTAAAGTTTTGAATGACAACAAAAACCATAACGTTAACTTTGAAAAAAATGATGCCAAAATCAGATCTTCAGATATTCGATTCTCCCTCTCAACAACGGAAAAAACATATATTCCACGATGTTTTGGAATATATCTTTGTGATTATAATCACTTTAAGTGCTATTTTTACGGCTCTTCTCTCTTTTTCAGATCAGTTTAGGACATATTTTTAAAAGTAAGCAGCCTATCCAACGTTGATAATGGTTGTACTGTCTTTAAAATTTCTTTTGCTTTTTTTTCATCACGATGCATTTGCGCAATCAAAGGTTCAAGCCCATCAAATTTTTCTTGTCCTCGCAAAAACTGGAAAAAAGAAACGGTACAGCTTTCCCCATAAAGGTCGTCGTTAAAGTCAAACAAATAGGTTTCCAAAAGGGGCGCCCCATCCTTAACAACCGTTGGACGACAACCAAAGCTTGCAACACCATCATACAAAACACCGTTCGCACGACGCAAACGTACCGCATAAACACCATGAGCCAAACGAACTTGGGGAGGCAACATTTGATTAGCGGTAGGAAATCCCAAAAGACGTCCAAGTTTTTCACCTTGAATAATATTGGAGCGTATCCGATAGTGATACCCTAACAAATGGGCTGCTTTGTCCACTTCCCCTTGTGAGAGAAGTTGCCGAATAAAACTCGAGGAAATGATCAAAGATTGTGACTCTTGAGGACGAGCAACGCAAGGAACTTGCACAACCTCAAATCCATATTTCTCTCCTCTTTGGCAAAGAAGATGTACATTTCCACTTTTCTGATGACCAAATTGAAAATTTTCGCCTGTCACCACAACTGAAACATCAAAAACTTCCTTTAAAAACGACTTAATAAATTCGTCCGCTGAAAGAGCGGCAAACTGTGCATCAAAGGGCTGTTCAATCACGCCGTCAAAACCAAGGGTTTTAAAAATTTCAGCTTTTTCAGCTGCCTCTGTCAAACGATAGACAGGAGCTGAATGTTGAAAAAAACTTCTTGGATGGGGTTCAAAAGTTAAAACAACAGCTGGTTTCTTTTTTATACGCGCGAAATCAAGTGCTTTTTGCAACACCACCTGATGCCCACAATGAACACCATCAAAATTTCCAAGTGCCAACACTGCTCCCCGCCAAGCCGAGGGAAACATATGAATTCCCTGAAGACGCAAAAAATTAGTCATTACTGAAGTGCCCACATGATTGCTTGTGGTTTATAACCATGATGTTCAAGAAAAGAATGCAAAGCTTGCTTATCAACCACACCCTTTTGCGTATAATCATAATGATGAATCCCCCCCATAATATAAAGGGCATCAAGACCAAAATGAGCCGCCCCCTTAATATCCGTTAAAAGACCATCACCAATAGCTAAAACTTGACTTTTTTCTACTGTTCCCCGTATTTTTTGAAGTTTTTCAAAGGCACATTCATAAATAGGCGCGTGAGGTTTTCCAGCAATGCGCACCTCCCCCCCTAATTGTTGATAAAGACGAGCCAATGCACCAGCGCACCAAAATTCTTTATTTCCATAATGGACAATCACATCTGGGTTCGCACAAATAAAAGGTAAATTCCGCGACCGCATACGACGAAACATCTCCTCATAAGCAGAGGGTTCTTCGTCAAAATCTTCAAGAAAACCGCTACAGACGACAACAGAAGCCTCCCATTCTTCAACAAATTCACACTCTAACCCTTCAAACAGCACCAAATCACGTTGTGAACCAATGAAAAAAACTTTACGTGGAGCAGTCTGAATAAGATCGCGCGTTACATCCCCTGAAGTGATAATGGCATCATAATAGTCGCTATGAACATTCATGCTTTGTAATTGAGCAGCAACATCTTCCTGTAGCCGAGGAGAATTGGTTAATAAAATGACAGTTTTTCCCATTTGTCGGATTTTATACAACGCCTTCAACGCTGGTTCAAATGCATGCACACCGTTATGCACAACACCCCACACATCACAAAAAACAGCATCATAATGCGCTATAATAGTCTCAATATGGGTAAGTTCATTCATGGTGCACCTATCTCTATTTGTCATTTAAAGCTGTCTTTTACTTTAAAACTACTTACCGAAAGATAATACTTGTGTCATCTGCTTTCTCAAACCATATCCCAACTTTTTATCGTCTATAGAGATCATAAGAAATGATAAAATAACTAAGTTATCATTAAGTTGTGCAAAATTCTAAAATGCTTGATAGCAAAAGCTTATCATTCCCCAATGCTCATTTTTCTCATAAAAATTTTAATTCTAACAACAACGACGTTGATAGAGTTTTTTATCTAAAATACTCAAATTCTTCACTGAGAAAATAAACGTATCCCCCTCTTAAAAACATGCATCATGAGAAAGCCCAATATATTTTCTCATTTCAAATTTGTTTATATTGAGTCAATCAAAACCTATTCGCTTACACATTATAAGCAGAGAGCGTACAGATAAAAACACGTGAAGAAAGAAAAAATAGCTCTTATGCTCCCTTTCAAAGGCAAAAACTGTCGTAATATTTTGAACTGGCAGAGAGTATGTGTCGTCCGAGCATCTTTTTTTCAGTAAAGATAGCAATATAGCTTTTATCCCATTCATAGAGGCTTTTACGCTATATACTTTACGAAGCGCCATTGTAAAATAGGCGCTAACATTGAGAAATATCTTCTAAAACAAACATGTGAATATACAACAATCAGATCTATAATGTTTTGAGTTTATTTTGCATGAGGGCTCTTTACTCATAAAAGCTTTCCCCTATCATCATGATATCTCAGACGCATCAAAACAAGCCATTTTGGTTATTGGTTAAGAGCAACACCGTAAGCGGTGCCTTGAGCTTAAAAACCAAGCTTTACCTTCGTAAAATGCATATCTGATGTCATGAGTTGAGTAAGCAAACCTTAAAAGTTTGAAAGGCAAACAACCTCCTATTAAAAAAAATCTATCCGTCTCAAGAAAAACTATTTTTATTGCCAATCTCCTAAAATTACTTTATGAATCGAAAAGTGTTTTGATCGCATACGCAACGATCAAAAGGGGTCTTGAAAACCCGAAACCCTAGCGTAAAAATAAACCCACTATGTGGGTATCCCAGAATTCCGAGAGATTTTGCTATGTCCAGGTGCTCCAAGCACTAAAAGCAAAATGCTGACTAGGGTTCAGTGTTTTCAAGCTCCCGGAATACCAATGCGAGGGCGCTCGCACCTGGAGGGGGAAAATGCAAGCTCAAAATCTTAATATTGATCTTTTTGTAGGCAAAAAAATTCGCTTTAGGCGAAAAGTGCTAAAAATGTCTCAAAAACATTAGGGCATCATTTAGGTGTCACTTTTCAACAAATCCAAAAGTATGAAAAAGGCTTAAATCGCGTGAGCGCAGAACGTTTAAAGGAAATTTCCGATATTTTGAATGTTCCACTTGCCTTTTTTTACACTGATATCATCAAAAAAGACAACGCCCCGTACCATTATGATGAAATCGCCTCGAGCAAAGAGGAATATTTGCTTTTAAAAAGTTTTAGAGTCCTCACATCTGTCAAGCAGAAAGCGATTTTAAACTTAATTTGTGATCAAAATTAAAACGCTTTAAAGCATAGCTATAAAGTGCTACACACCCTATTCTTGTCTTTCTCCCCACACCCCAAAAGGATGCCCCCCTCCTCAAACCGATTGATAAACGATCCGCCTTTTCAAAAATAGCTCCTTCTCAGCTTCCCATTTCATATGGTTCCTTTCACAAAATTATATAAACAAGCCCTCCCTTGAATATTCATCACACTCTCTTATCAAAACACCCCATGTATAAAGTTTTATGTCTTATATCACCACACCCGCAAACAATAGCGTTTTACAGCACAACAGAATAAGTATTTATCTGTATTTAAAGAGTGGCCCCCTTTTCGCTATGGACGCTCTATTTATTTTAAATGATGTACATTTAATATACCTGCTATTAAAGACTTAGTATCTGTTATAGAGTCTTAAAGGCATATTTTCCCTCTAAAATCTCAATGCTACACCAACTCTATCATAAGGCAAAACATTGATTTATAAAGACAATTTATTATTTTACATGTTGAATGAGAATCCAGAATATCGTAAGATTCTTTCATTTCAGACTTGTTCCATGTTGAATCAACCAAAACTATATCTCTTGCAGGTTACAAGTGGGAAGAGGCGTATGGATAAAAACTATTAAGTAAGAATTAAAAATGCCTCAAACGAACCGTCTCAATTACCAAGAGCTGTAAGCAACACCCACAAGCTGACAAACTGTGTGATGGTGCAAGGCTTACTCCGTTATGAAGCGTAAAGATGGGGGGCTCAATGGATTTACCGTTATACCCTTTACGAACAGCGTCGCAAAATAGGCTTGGATACCTTGAGAGATATTTCTATAAGACAATGCTATCCAGTTCTCTCATGATTATAATCCTCAATCTGATAAAGTTGAAACAAACAATAGGATTGCGAATATGATTTGGGGAGCTCATCTGAAAGATGAAAAATGATAAAAAAATTCCGCTATAACAATTGAAGAAGCGAGCATTCGTTAAGCCGTAACTTCTTTATTTTAGAATTTTTATATCACACTTTACTGTTGAGATGCATGACCACGGTCTGTAACATCAAGCTTTGGCGAGAAAAACATTTCAGTATCTGCTTGTAAAACATTTTGACAGTTTTTAGATTCCTTAACAGCTTGTCCTGAAAGAGAACACTTCGTTCCCCATTCTTCTCTTAATTTTGCATCTTTTTTTAAATCTTCTACGCTATAGGTTTTTCACACCCCACGACGAATAATAGAGTCATGCATAATAAATAATTTTTTTCATTTTACTCCTCTTTAAATACCTTATCTGTTAATATTATCCCCCCCAAATGAGGGTTGAATTTTCACACTGTATGAGAATACAGCCTCACTATCCACTTGCTTGCTTTCAAAGTGAACACTCTGAGTAAAGTAACGCAAGAAGAGCTCACAATAGCCATCGTATGAGTTTGTCATAAAATACAATAAGAAGGGAAAGAGCCCAAACTGAATACAAACGATGAAATCAGAAGGCGCATTAATGCTTTTGTTCAACTGATTTCAAATAGTTACATTGCAATAGGCATCGCCCTTAGCCCTATAAAAAGCCTATGAGCATTATAAGACTTAAGTCTCACGATCATTAAACCACAAAGCTATAACAAAAAAGTATGAACTCTTTTTACCTATTTGTATGTTGATTATTGTTCCTCCATCGAGGCCTAAATAGAAACGTTTTGTGATATATAGAAAACAATCAGCAATGCAAATCATTTTACGAAGATTTCTTCGTATAGAGTCTATTTGAAATCCATCCATCATTTGAAAGTCTGAATTTAAAAGCAGATAATTATGAAAGCTTTTCAAGGAATGCAACAGATTGATCACTTTTAAAGAAGTAAAAAACGTGATCCAATCCTGAAGACAAAATTCTGATGAAAAAACTTTTGCTATGAATTCTTTTAAGGCATTGTGAAAGATTTTATCCGTTATATCAAACGTTACACCATTTTTGGGTCTGTTTATTTTTTACTTTTATCAACACCGCTCTAGAAATCCGTTTCTTGAGCGTTTTTTATCGCCTCACTTTCTCCTTCAAACACAAATACTCAAAAATGCTTTGCCACCAACAATGACATTTTCCCGCTTTTATAAAACACATAAGTAAAAATAGAGAAGCGATTTTGAAAGCAACCCTCCCTTGAAAAGGAAAGTACCATCCATTTACTTCCTAAACGAAAATAATCTCACCGTTTATTCAAATTTGCTCTACGATTTGGTACAATTTTACTGATAAAGTTTTCTCTATAAAAATTTAAGTAAATATGTTCGTTAAAACCAATCATGGACTAGCAAAGGGGTTATAGGATCCATTATCTCGCCGCCATTTTAAAGGTTCAGTGAAATCACTCGACCAAAGACCAATCTTGTTGCCACGTGCTTTTTCTTCCGCATGATGATACTGGGCTGGAATAGGATTTTCCCCCTCTTTTGAGAGTACCAACATACCTTCTTTAAGACCTTCCTCAGCTAAATCAACCCCTTGAACAAAACATTGCGCATAATAAACACCATTGTGCATCAAAGCCTGTTTACAGGATAAATCCTGCCCAAGTGTTTTGGTGACAAGCCAAGCCGTTGTAACCGCACCACAGGGCCATTCTTGATCATTTAATCTTGCTTTTTGACGGGGTGCACATGTGTCCACACCATAAAGATGAATATCACGGGAGATATGTGAGCGCCAAGATTGTGCAGCAGGCGTCAGTAATTTAAATGTAACCCCACTTGTAACAGAAGCCTTACCATGAAAAACAACAGCATTATTTGCAACATCATTTAATGAAACACTCTTCTGCAAATCGAGAGCTGGTTCATTTTTTTCTAATTGCTGTTTGGTGATAGATCTACCCAACTTTTTTTCTTCTCGATAGAGATCGACAATATCTTGGATATCTTGCGTCTCAAATGTTTTAAGAATGCTGAAATCCATTTTATCTTTATATTGGCTTAATCCCCACACCGTAGCCCCCATAATGTAAATAATAACAATCAATTTAAATAGCATCTCTTAACACGCTCGCTCAAAAAATTCGTTTTTTTCCTATCATGTCAGATTATTGATCAGCAATCCCCTTGTTTTTAAAGAAAAAATCCAAATATAAGTGTTGCAGATTAACTACATTTTGTAAAGAATGATATTCTTTCTTTCATTATTTTAATATTGTTATTTTTACCAATATACACAACTTAAAATTGCCATTTTCATATAACACAATCTCAATTTGAAAAGACTTCTGTCTCTTTACGAAGAAGAGCTTGAGAGTGAACAGATCCACGATCAAGGCTTTTAAAACAAACAAACGAGAAGAATTAAACTGTCATCAAATGACAGCACTTTCCAGTTTGTTAGAGGCAATGGAATGTCGACATATGAACAAATATTATTTGTTAAAGAGAGGTAAAATGACAGATAATAGATTCCAAAACATCATTTTTATCGTGACCATGCTGCTTTTTACGGCAGTTTTTGTATCTGATTTTTCTTATGCTGCTTCTTCTACTACTGGTGGAGGTGGTCTGGGAAATCTTGATGGTGTTTTAGGCAACATTGTCACAATGATGACGGGTCCAACGGCAAGGCTCATTGCAATTATATGTGTTGCTGCTGTGGGGATTGGCTGGATGTACGGCTTTATTGATTTACGCAAAGCAGCTTACTGTGTTCTGGGGATTGCTATTGTTTTTGGTGCCCCTGCTCTCGTCACTAAATTAGCGGGCACAACATAAATGAATGAAGATACTCTTTTCCTTGCCTGTACGCGCCCGGCCATGTTTGCTGGTGTTACAATGGAAGCGATGGCGCTCAATGTTATGGCGACATCCATTCTTTTCATTTTGACCAGTGATTTTACCATGTTTGGTCTTGGGATTGGGATGCACTTTATTTTGCGAGAAGTGACAAAGTACGATCACAACCAATTTCGCGTATTATTTGCATGGCTCAATACCCGAGGAAAACAAAAAAACCTCAACCGATGGGGAGGAGGTTCAACCTCCCCTTTACGCCTTATCCGCACTTATAAGGAACTAAGCTGAAGGAACGAAACTGGTGAAACAGATGTCAATAATGAAACGGGAAACTTTGCCTGAAGAATATATTCCCTATATACGCTACATCAACCAACATGTCGTTGCTTTAAATTCACGCTCTTTAATGGTTGTGATGGCTGTTGAAGGTATAAATTTTGACACTGCGGATATTGATCAATTAAATTCTTTACACAACCAATTAAACACCCTTTTAAAAAATATCGCAGATGAGCGGCTTGCTTTATATTCTCACATCATCCGCCGCCGTGAAACGATATACCCAGAGGGTCATTTTCTTTCATCTTTTGCAACAACATTAGATGAAAAATATAAAAAGAAAATGGTTTCGCAAGAACTGTATAGAAATGATCTATTTATTTCACTGGTTTGGAATCCGGCTGCGGATAAAACAGAAAAGCTGGTTTCATTTTTTCAGCGCTTGAGCAAAGCGAAGAAAACACAATCTGAGCCCGATGAAGAATCTATTCGTAAACTCGAAGAGTTAAGTCAAGATCTTATGCAAGGTTTGGAAGAGTATGAAGTCCGTCTACTATCAATCTATGAACATGAAGGACTTTTATTTGCCGAACAAAGTGAATTTCTCCACCAGCTAGTGGGGGGAAGACGTGAGCGTATTCCTCTCACATTTGGAACTATTGCTTCAACAATTTACTCGGATCGTGTTATTTTTGGGAAAGAAATTATCGAAATTCGCCATGAAAGCAATGAACGCTTTGTGGGCATGTTTGGATGGAAAGAGTATCCTTCTAAAACACGCCCAGGTATGACTGATGGTCTGCTTACGGTGCCATTTGAATTCATCTTAACACAATCCTTTGTCTTTAAAAGTAAGGCAGCCGCCAGTGCGATTATGAGCCGCAAACAAAATCAAATGATCAATGCAGCTGACCGTGCTAGCTCACAAATCGATGCACTGGATGAAGCGCTAGATGATTTAGAATCAAACCGTTTTGTTTTGGGAGAACACCACATTTCTTTAGCTGTTTTTGCTGATCATCCTAAAATATTGTCTGAAAACTTATCAAAAGCACGTTCCCATTTAACCAATGGAGGAGCCGTGATTGCCAGAGAAGATTTAGGATTGGAAGCAGCATGGTGGGCACAGCTTCCTGGAAACTTTAGCTATCGTGCGCGTTCAGGCGCCATTACCAGCAGAAATTTTGCTGCTTTATCGCCCTTCCATTCTTTCCCTGTTGGCAAACTGAACGATAATGTTTGGGGAGCTGCTGTCGCATTGCTAAAAACACAGGCTGGTTCACCTTACTATTTTAATTTTCATTATGGCGATCTTGGAAACACATTTGTTTGTGGTCCATCAGGATCTGGTAAAACAGTGATTGTTAATTTTCTTCTTGCACAATTACAAAAACACAATCCAACTATGGTTTTTTTTGATAAAGATCAAGGAGCAGAGATTTTTGTACGGGCTGGAGGAGGGAAATACAAACCTTTAAAAAATGGGCAGCCCACGGGTATTGCTCCCTTAAAGGGCATGGAATACACCGAAAAAAATAAAATCTTTCTTCGTAATTGGATCTTAAAGCTGGTGACCGCTGAAGGGCAAATCGTAACAGAAGAAGAGCGACAAGATATCGCCAAAGCCATTGATTCCTTGGAAAACTTACCCCCAACCCAGCGCTCTCTTGGTGCCCTTCAACTGTTTTTTGACAACACATCCAAAGAAGGAATTGCCATACGGCTGCAACGCTGGATTAGAGGCAATGATTTAGGATGGGTTTTTGATAATGACCAAGATGATCTCAATTTAAATGCGCAGTTCATTGGATATGACATGACCGATTTCTTAGATAATGAAGAAATTCGGCGCCCCTTAATGATGTATCTTTTTCACCGCATTCTTGATTTGATTGATGGGCGACGTATCATTATCGTCATTGATGAATTCTGGAAAGCTTTAGAAGATGATTCATTCAAAGCTTTTGCGCAAGATCGGCTAAAAACAATCCGTAAACAAAATGGCATGATGCTCTTTGCAACACAAAGCCCTAAAGATGCTTTGAACTCAACAATCGCACACACAATTATTGAGCAATGCCCCACCCAAATATTTTTTCCAAATCAAAAAGCAAATTACAATGATTATGTCGAAGCTTTCAAACTTACTGAGCGTGAATTTGAACTGATACAGTCAGAGTTAAGCAGAGAATCCCGTCGTTTTCTCATCAAACAAGGACAAAGTTCCGTCGTTGCAGAACTTAACTTACGTGGAATGAATGATGAGATCGCCGTTTTAAGCGGCACAACAAAAAACATTGAACTCATGAATGAAATTATCAACGAATATGGAGCTGACCCTGACAAATGGCTGCCCATATTTTATCAAAGGAGAAAAAATCAATGAAAAAATATGGCTTAGTTACACTGTTATCTTTTTCTTTTATTTCTCATGCAATATCACAAACGCCACCCGATGTAGATGAATATTATAAACAAGCACTCGAGAACACACAAAAATTAAATGCTGCAAAATCAGAAACAGCTGAAACTATTTATAAAACAGCAACTGACACTGCAAATAAAATCAAAGAAATAAATCATCAATTTGAAAATATTCAATCAAAAAAAGACACTAAGCCTGAAGAATTGCAAGCCCTTCAACAAGAGCTTCAAATAAAACTTTCTCTTCTTCAAGCCGATCTTCAAGTGAATTCTTTAAAACTTCAGTCTCTTGATATGATTCAAGCAAGAGATACGAAAACAAAAGACGAATTGCGTGAAGAAAAGGAACAACAAAAGCATAAACATATTGAAAAACAGTTAAAAGAAAAAGAAAAACAATTAAAAGAAAAACTTGAAAGTGCGCGTACAGATGTCAGACTTTAGTTTTTCTCCCTTTGAAAGCGTTTCTGGGTATATTTTAAAACCCCTCGATAATGTGATGGACACAACGGTGAGTGGGCTATCTTCTGCTATTTCAGCGCCCTTAAATCTCGCCGCAATCATTTTTATCTTTCTTTATGGCTATAATGTTATGACAGGTCGCGTTGCGCTTTCCATGCATAGTCTTCTCAATAATGTTGTTAAAATCGTTGTTGTTACAACAATGGCAACGAATGCGGATACATTTAATACTTATGTCAAGGATATTTTCTTCAATGATTTATCCAATGCTATTGGGAATGCGCTTAACAGTAATCCTGCAAGCTCCAATGTTTTTGATTATATTTTGTTAAAGGCAAGTTCACGTTATCAAGAAGTCTTATACAATGCTTGGTTTTTTGAAAAGATCATTGTGGGTCTTCTTGGTTCTATCATGCTTCTCGCGGTTATTCTTTTTTGTATAGGTGGTTTTATTGTGCAAATGTTTGCACAAGTTGCACTCGTCATGATTATAGGTCTTGGGCCTCTATTCATTAGTTTGTATTTGTTCAATGCAACGCGAAAATACTCCGATGCATGGATTACAACTTTGATCAATTTTACCATTTTACAAGTTCTCGTAATCATGCTTGGAACCATTATATGTCAAGTTATCCTACAGGTTCTCAAAGTTTCATATG
This sequence comes from Bartonella sp. AA56HLJMS, assembly GCF_042197145.1. Taxonomy (NCBI): domain Bacteria; kingdom Pseudomonadati; phylum Pseudomonadota; class Alphaproteobacteria; order Hyphomicrobiales; family Bartonellaceae; genus Bartonella; species Bartonella sp. AA56HLJMS. The sequence continues at coordinate 37,832 of NZ_JBHIRL010000010.1, forward strand.
AATCAATTTATGTTCTTTTTCCCCCTGTCATCGTCATTTCGATCATAGGAGTTATTATCTTCCGTGCGCTTCCTGGTATTGCAACAGCGCTGGCCTCTGGCGGACCATACTTTAACGCTGGTGTCTCTTCAGGAGGACAGATTTTTACAATGCTTTCCAATGGTGCAAGAGCAAGTGGCAATGCAGTAAAAAGTGCCACTTCACAAATCTCAGGAGCTGCCGGTAACGCTGTTAGAAGTGCGGCAGGGGCGGCAGCAAAAGCAGGTAAATCTGGAGGCGGTCGTGGTCGATTTTAAGATAAAGCACCTCTTTAAAAGAATAAGCATTTTTGTTTTTGCCTTGTGTGCGCCCTTTGGCGTACACGCCATGATCCTGTTCCAGATAAGATCTAACATCTTGGGTCTAACAATAAAACCAATCAAAACCTTGCATCACATAAACTTGTAAAAATGTTCAGAACAAAGGCTCTCATGCATTGTATTCCAAGATATTTGTGAGTTCAAAAAATGAAACGAAAAATAACTTTTGTTATGGTCCTAACAATCGCTCTTACTGGTTGTGCCTCTTTGAGTGGCCCTAAAAAACCACCACGCTGTAATGGCAAACATACACGCGCTTTAAATAAAGATAAGTGGAATTGGGACAATAAAAACATTGTCTACCCAGAAAAGAGTGTAAAGCCTGTTACCACTCCCATCATTCTCAATACTTTGGAAAGTGAAAAAGTAACAGCCAATTCAGCTTTATTAAAGCCGGTTATTCATGAAGCACGATCTGATAAAACTGTGGAGGTTATGCGTGAAAAGTGATGCCCTTGAAGAATATATAAAAGAAGCGCGCTCATTTGACATTGATCGCATGCATAGCATGCGCGTGCGGATGAAAATCTCCATGGCTTTAACAGTGCTTTTTGGATTGATGACAATTGCGCTGGCTTTAGCTGTCGCAGCTTTGACACCTTTGAAAACGGTAGAGCCTTTTGTTATCCGCGTTGATAACTCAACAGGCATTATTGATACTGTAAGCGCCCTAAAAGAATCCCCTAACGACTATGATGAAGCGATAACGCGTTATTTTGCCAGCCAATATGTTCGCGCTCGTGAAGGTTTTCAAGCATCAGAAGCAGAAAACAATTTTCGCTTAGTCTCTCTTTTATCTTCTCCAAAAGAACAAAACCGTTTTGCAAAATGGTACGCGGGCAATAATCCAGAAAGTCCGCAAAATATTTATCATAACATGATTGCTACGATCACAATCAAATCAATCTCTTTTATAAGTAAAGATCTTATCCAAGTTCGTTACTATAAAACGATCAGAGACTTGAATGAAAAAGAAAATATTTCCCATTGGATTTCAATCTTAAATTTTTCCTACGTGAACGCACACATTTCAACGTCTGATCGTCTTATCAACCCTCTTGGTTTTCAAGTATCGGAATATAGATCTGATCCAGAGGTGATAAAATGATCAGACTTTTACAAACAATCTCTTTAATTTTTACGATCACTGTCAGCTTTCACACAGCTCTCTCACTTGCGGAAACAGCGCCTGTCAGTGCACGTAAAGATAACCGCATCAGATTTGTCAATTATGACCCCTACAACGTCGTACAAATCATTGGCTCCATTCGCTCTTCGGTTCAACTAGAATTTGCCGTTGATGAAGAAGTAACCTATGTAGGAATTGGAAATTCGGTTGCTTGGCAAGTTGCACCGGCTGGACACTTTGTTTTTCTCAAACCACGTGAAGTTCAGCCTGTGACAAATTTACAAATTGTCACAAGCCGCCAAGATGGAACACAACGCTCTTATCAATTCGAGCTACAAGTCCGTGAAGGCGATGTTTCAGCCGGCAATGAGACGTATTTCTTGGTAAAGTTTCGTTATCCAGAAGATGAAGCCTTACGTAAGAAATTAGCCGAAGCAGAAAAAGAAAAACAACGTGAAGAAAACTTTGTCAATGATATTTTAAATATCCATGAAGATTTTGGACCACGCAATTGGGCTTATGAAGCTCAAGGCTCATCTCTTATTGAACCTGCTTCTGTCTATGATAATGGGAAAACAACAACCTTTACCTTTTTAGGCAACATTGAAATCCCTGCCATTTACATTGTATCGCCTGATGGGCAAGAAGCGCTTATTCCCAAATCGATTAAAGGCAACAAGGTTATTGTTCATGCAACAGCTGCACAATTCACGCTACGACGTGGGAATGAAGTATTGTGCATCTTTAACAAAAGGTTCGTACCAAAAGGAATTAATCCTGAAACAGGTACGACATCACCATCTGTACAACGTAAAGTGAACCTAGGAAGCAGCCATGAATAACACCGTGGATGAAAAAAGCATTAATGATCGCGATACAATAAAAAATGCTCAAGGGAAAAGTCAACAGAACAATGTGGGGAAAGCTATTGCTCTTATTATTCTTTTCAGTGTCTGTCTTTATTTAGCCTATTCAACACTTGTTACAGACAAAAAGCAACCAATTGAATCTTCAAAAGAAGGAAAAGTTATAAAACAAACAGAGCTTTTTCGTCCTGCAAAGCCTACCCCTCCCCCCTTTGAACAGCCTCAACGAAATAACGCTCTATTACCAAAAGTCGAGCTACCAACACCAAACATCAATCAATTAAATTCTGATAACTCACTGCTGGAAGCAGCACAACGTGCTCCTGTATTAGCTTATGCAAGTACACAACAAGGCAAAATAGATTCACAAACAAATAATGGTGCTTTGCCTCACCAACTTGAAAGCAAACCTGATGAAACGACACAACGTTTTAATCATCTTCTCAAACCCACAGTGCTTGAAGGTATTCGTGCTTCAACCCTTGGCAATCGAAACTACATCATCGCGATGGGAACTTCTATTCCTTGTATTTTAGAAACAGCCATCAACAGTGATCAACAAGGTTTTGCCAGTTGTATCATCTCCAGAGATATCTTATCAGACAATGGTCGTGTTGTGCTTCTTGATAAAGGCACCCAAATTGTTGGTGAATATCGCGCCGGATTGAAAAAAGGCCAAACACGTCTCTTTGTACTATGGAATAGAGCAAAAACCCCCAATGGTATCATTATATCTTTAGCTTCACCGGCAACGGATGCTTTAGGGCGTTCTGGTATGGATGGAGATATTGATAACCATTGGCTCGAGAGGATTGGGTCTGCGCTTCTTGTCTCACTAATAAAAGATGCAACACACTATGCCAATAAACGTTTATCAAAAAAACAGGAAAAAGAAGAAACTGAAACAATCTCTTCAGGACAAAACATCGCAAACATTCTCGTAGAAAATTACGCCAATATTCCTCCAACATTATCCAAAAACCAAGGGGAAATGGTGAATATCTTTGTTGCCCGCGATTTAGATTTTTCCAGCGTTTATAAATTGAAAGTCATCGAAAACAAAAAACAGATTATCAATCGAGCTGTTTCAAGAAACTTTTACAAAAATTCGGCGGTAACTTTAGAATGAACTCAAACTTACATACCATGAGCGATGAAACCGTTGCGATTGTTCTCACAAAACTTGAACCCATCAGTGCTTTTTTGAAAGATGATAGACTCTTTGAAATTGTTATCAATCGTCCCTATCAAGTCATGACTGAAGGATTTGATGGATGGAAAACAATAGAAGCACCGGGGCTCTCTTTTAATGAGCTTATGGGGATTGCGAAAGTTGTCGCATCCTATTCCAAGCAAAACATATCGGACAAAAACCCAATATTATCTGCAACGCTACCAGGCAATGAGCGTATTCAAATTGTCATTCCGCCCGCTGTCGAAAAAGACACGATTAGTATGACAATTCGTAAACCATCATCGCAGAGTTTTTCTCTCGAAGAACTCGCAAATAAGGGCCTCTTCTCGCTCTGTGAACAGATCTCTTTCACACCCTTGAATGACTATCATTCTCGTTTTAACGAACTCAAAATCATCGAGCATAAATTAGCCAATGCCTACTGTAATAAAGACTTTGTCTCTTTTTTAAATCAAGCTGTAGAATGCCAGAAAAATATTTTAATTGCGGGAAAAACCGGTTCGGGTAAAACAACATTATCAAAAGCATTAATCGCAAAAATCCCTCAAGAAGAGCGTATTATCACCATCGAAGACACACAAGAATTGGTGATACCACACCCTAACCATGTCTCAATGTTCTATTCAAAAGATGGACAAGGCTTAGCCTCCGTTGGCCCCAAAGAGTTGCTTGAATCATCTTTACGGATGCGTCCTGATCGTATTCTTTTGCAAGAACTTCGAGATGGTACAGCCTTTTATTATATCCGCAATGTCAATTCAGGTCATCCAGGCTCCATTACAACGGTTCATGCCTCAACAGCCCTTGCAGCCTTTGAGCAGATGACCCTTTTGGTCAAAGAAAGTGAAGGCGGTGGTGATTTAGAGCGTGATGATATTCGAGGACTGTTGATTTCAATGATTGATATCATCATCCAATGCAAACGGATTGAAGGAAAATTTAAGGTCACAGAAATTTATTACGATCCCTTCAAACAACGAAACATCTTTGGAGGTGACTAAAAGAAAATCACACCGGCTGCCAAAGGCTCTTTTAAAGCAACAATTGCAAATAAAAGGAAAAATGCGTGAAAACCAAAGAAACAGAAAACAGAGAAAATCTTTTATCGATGACAGAAGAAGAATTGAAAAAACGCCGTGAAGCCGTTGAAGCAGCCATCAGCACCCATGCAATAGAGGGAATAGCGCTTCATCCTACAACACTCAAAATTTTAGAAGAATACGCAAAGGGGAATATTTCACTCGAGAAATTTAACACTCTTATGGACAACGTAAAATTATAAGGAAGCTGCGATGCCAAAAGCAAAAGCAAAGACAAAAAATATACAGACAGTTTCTCCCCATCATTATGTCTACCCAAACACCACAACACTCAAAAATAAATATGGAATAAAAGACTTAAAATCCTTTCTGGAGAAATGCTCAAAGGATACAGCAGAAGCGATGGTTAATCTGCGTGAATCCCCCGTACCAGAAAAGTTTGATAGCTCCTATCTATGCTCTATACATCACCACTTATTTAAAAATACCTTTGAATGGGCTGGATATCTGCGCCATCTCCCCTTTACATTTGAAGATGGCACCATAGCCGCTATGCCCGAAATGAAAAGAACAGGATGGGAAAATCCTTTTGCACTCGGTGATGAAATCCAAGACGGTTTACAAAAATTAGATCAAACGCTTGCCGAAAAAGATAATTTGCAAGGCTTAACGCGCGAGAAATTTAACGCTGAAGCAATAAGCTTATTTAACGCCCTTAACCAACTTCATCCTTTTAGAAAAGGAAATGGACGTACACAACGGGTCTTTTTTGAAAAGCTTGCTCAAGCAGCAGGGCATCAGCTTGATTTTTCACTGATTACAAAAGAACGCATGATGCTCGCCAGTGTTGCTGTAGCAGAAAATGGTGATCTAGAACCAATGCAACATCTGTTTGAAGATATCTCTAATCCCAATAAAATACTTCTTTTAAAGGAATTCATGAGCAACATGAAAGAACTTGGGCGCAATGTTAATGATCGCCCTGTTATGGTTGCAAAAGAAGGTGAAACTTACACGGGCACCTATAGGGGTGCTGGTTATGATAGCTTTGCTTTCAATGTGAAAGGCGCTTACATCATCGGCAATAAAGAACAGCTCACGCCAGAACAACTCAAAACATTAAAACCTGGTGATAGATTTACCTTTACCGTTCCCAAAACAAAAAAGCTTGAAAGCATTCTCATTCCAGAAGAAAGATTAGCCCCTTTGACAGAAAATGAAACGGCCCAAATGGTTGCAGAAGATTCTTGTGTCCACGCAAGCCTAAAACAGGTTCAGCAATTGTCAAAAATTGTTTATGGTAACGAAAAAACATTAAACAAACAGATGGTAGAAATCATCAAAAATCCAAGCTTAGGCCAACAGCTCGCTAACCAGATTGAAAGAGCACCGCACTCTATTTCTCATCTTGCCGGTTTCAGTTTATGTGGACTACAAAACCAGACACGTGCAAACGCTAAAAATCATCTTGAGATGCTCTGTACTGCCGTTGCAAATTTCGCGTATGCTGTAAAACATGCTGAAAAGGAAATTACGCAAGAACATGCAACAGAACAAAGTCGTCGTGCAAAAACGGTAGAAATGCCAAGTCAAAGCTTGCAAGACCTCTTCGCCTTGCCAAAAGAATTACAACAAGAAGCTTTAACAAAAAATCCTTTATGTCAAAAAGAGCTCAGCAACTTTGTAAAAAAGATCAACACCCGTCTCTCACCAAATGAACATAAAGCAGTTCAAAATAATGATTATGAAACATTGGCTCAAAGCATTGGTGTATCAGAAAATAAAGCCAAACAAATTACACAAATTATTAAGCAAACCAAAGAAGTACACCAGCAAGCACAAGTATGCACAATGCACCGTTCCAAAGCATTCGCTATGGCCTGCTAAGAATAGACAAAACCTTCCTCCTTAATGAGAAAGGCTCATAAGCGAAAACTGTTTGGCGTTATCTGCACCTTTGCAAAAAGAGATGAGAGTTCATATCACACAACGGGAAAAGAGCACTTCGCAACATATTCTGACAGAATTGAAAGTAAAATACAATGAAATATACCAAAACACAAATGGTACTCATTTTAACACCGATCGCTTTAGGTGCTTTAACGATATTCCTTGTCCCTCATTTTTTATTGTTTATAACAAATGGACTAAAAAGCGATCAAATTTATTGGACACTTCGTTCTGAGCCTTTATTAGTCTTAGCACTAACGGCTGCTGTTTCATTGTTGTATAGTCTCTCGCAAAAACTGCACCTGCGTAAAATGATCACTTTTGTCTCCGTTGTCTTTTTTGGAACAACCGCTCTTTACTATATTAGTGGTGAAATAAAACGTTTAAGTCCCTATGTTGGCCAACAAGGAATAACATGGGGCTATGCTCTTCAATTCATGGACCCCATGGTTGTTTTTGGCATCATCATTGGTGTTTTTTTTTCCATCATTCAATTCATAACAACCCTTCCCCCTAAAAGTAAGGTCAAGCGTGCAAAAAAAGGTATTTTTGGTGAGGCCGCTTGGATGAATTTAAGAGAGGCAGCAAAAATCTTTCCTGCCAATGGGCAAATTGTTGTGGGTGAAAGATACCGTGTCGATCAAGATAATGTGTGCAACATTCCCTTTGCACCTGGCAATAAAACAACATGGGGAAAGGGTGGAACAGCCCCTTTGCTAACCTTTAATCTTGATTTTGGTTCAACTCATATGATCTTTTTTGCTGGTTCTGGTGGCTATAAAACAACAAGTACAGTAGTTCCCACGTGTTTAACCTATCCAGGGTCTATTATTTGTCTTGATCCTTCAACAGAAGTTGCCCCAATGGTCAAATTTGCGCGTCAAAAAATGGGAAATAGAAATGTCATTGTTCTCGATCCCAACTCATTGTTAACAAAAAACTTTAATGTCATCGATTGGCTTTTAGACGACAGCGTACCACGCACACAACGCGAAGCAAATATTGTAAGCTTTTCAAAGTTGCTTCTTACAGATAAAAAATCAGATAATTCTTCAGCGGAATATTTCTCAACACAAGCCCATAATCTATTAACAGCTCTTCTTGCTCATGTTGTATTTTCTGATGAATATGAAGACAGCGAGCGCAATTTAAAAACATTGCGTGGTATTCTCTCTCAATCAGAAACAGCTGTTGTTAATCAATTACGCATGATTCAAGAAACAACACCTTCTCCTTTTATTCGTGAAATGGTTGGTATTTTTACAGAAATGGCAGAGCAAACCTTTTCAGGGGTTTATACCACCGCCTCAAAAGACACCCAATGGCTTTCTTTATCCAATTATGCAGATCTTGTCTGCGGAGATGATTTTTTTTCCTCAGATATTACCAATGGCAATACAGATGTTTTTCTCAATCTCCCCGCAAGCATTTTAAACAGTTATCCAGCTATTGGACGTGTGATTATTGGCGCCTTTCTCAATGCCATGGTTACAGCAGACGGTAACTATAAAAAGCGTGTTTTATTTGTCTTAGATGAAGTTGATCTTTTAGGCTATATGAATATTTTAGAAGAAGCCCGCGACCGTGGACGTAAATACGGTACATCCTTGATGCTCTTCTATCAATCCTCTGGCCAGTTGGTCAACCACTTTGGAGAAGCAGGAGCACGTTCATGGTTTGAAAGTTGTTCCTTTGTCAGCTATGCTGCCATTAAAGATCTCCAAACTGCCAAAGACATTTCAGAACGCTGTGGCCAAATGACCGTTGAAGTAACCGGAACAAACAAATCAAGAGGTTTATCTTTAGGAAAGAGTTCATACAACGTCAATTACCAACAAAGAGCCCTGATTTTACCCCACGAAGTTATTCAAGAAATGCGTCAAGATGAACAAATTATTCTGATGCAAGGACAACCCCCTTTACGTTGTGGTCGAGCGATCTATTTTAGAAGAAAAGAAATGTTAGCCGCAGCTGCAAAAAACCGCTTTGCTCCACAAAAGAAAAACTAAAAAACACCCTCTAATGGAGGCAATGCATCAAAACAAAAACATCAAAGGATAAAAGCAGAGATTCTATCTCATAAAAGCCTATAAAGAAGGAATTCCCGCTTGATACAACAAGAAAAATATGGGGAAAAGTCTTTAAATGATGGTATTATGTCTGTGCTTACCAATGCCAATTTTCTTTATAAAGCACTCTCCTCATCTCCAAATAATAAATACCAATCATATCTATGCCTTGAGAATCCTATCAGGAAACTTTTGAAGGCACCGCTTTTATAGGGAAATTTTTCTACAAAAAAATTAAAAGACAATATGCATGAAAACAACCCAAATGAACCATTCTCTCTCAGTAAAAGAAAAAAATGCCAAGATAAAGATTGATACACTCAAAAACACCTACGAATTTGAGGGATTTTTTCCTCACCCAAGTCTCAACATCTCAAAACAATATGCGTGGGGGATTTTCAAACAAAACGTTTAACACACTCTCATAGACAATGTAACATTATAAGGAATGTAACAATGCCCAAAGCAAAAGAAAAAACAAAAGGAATTCCCTCACCCCATAATTATATCTATCTTGGTACCCAAATTCTCAAAAATAGATATGGAGAAACAGATTTAAAACGTTTTCTGGAAAAATGCTCACATGATAGGCAAAAAGCCATGATCAATCTGCGTGCAGAACCCCTGCCAGAATATTTTAATTCAACTTATCTATGCCATATCCACCAACAATTGTTTAAAAATACCTTTGTATGGGCTGGACATCTGCGCCATATCCCCTTCGCATTTACAGACGATAGCATTGCCGCCATGCCAGAAATGAAAAGAATGGAATGGGGCAATAATTTTGCAACCGGTGAAGAAATCCCTGAACTCTTACAAAAATTAGATCAAACGCTTGCCGAAAAAGACAATTTGCAAGGCTTAACACGCGAAGAATTTGTCAAGGAAGCAACGAGTCTATTTTATTCTCTTCACAAAATCCACCCATTCATAGATGGCAATGAGCACACAGAACAAGTCTTTTTTGAAAATCTTGCCAAAGCTGCAGGACATCAGCTTGACTTTTCGCTTGTCACACAAAAACGTATGATGGCTGCCTGTAGCGAAGCAATGCAATATAGCAATACACAACTGTTGAAAGATCTTTTTGAGGATATCTCCAATCCCCCCAAAATACGTCTTTTAAAAGAATTTATGGACCACGTAAACAATACGGGACGCAACGTGGATGATCGCCTTGTTATGGCAACAAAGGCAGGAGAAACCTATATAGGAACTTATAAAGGTTGTTATTCAGAAAGTTTTATACTCGATATGCAAGGAACTTACATCATTGGTAGCAAAGATGATCTCACACCAGAACGATTAAAAACATTAAAACCTGGTGATATCATTACCTTTACCGCCCCCAACAGCAAAGAGCTTGAAAACACGCTTATTCCAAAAGAAACATTAGCGCCTCTCACAAAAAGTGAATGTGCCAAAACAGTTGCGCTAGATAGTTACGTTCTCAAAGCTCAAAAGCAAGTCCGAGCTTACGCAAAAGCTGTTTATGGTGACGCAAACGTATTAAACGAACAGATAGAAGAGATTATTAAAAATCCAGAATTAGGCAGACAGTTTGCTAATCAGATTAAACAGGCACCGCACTCTGTTTCTCCTCTTGCAGGTTTTAGTATATGCGGTCTACAAAATCCGGCACGTGTACACGCTCGAAATTATCTTGATGTGTTCTCTCTTGCAATTGAGAATTATGTGTATACTGTAGAAGCTACCTATAATATAGTCACTCGAGACCATAAAATTAAACAAGAACGCCTTGGAAAAGCGGTAGAGAATCCCAGTCAAAACTTGCAAAATATTTTTGCTTTATCACCGGAAAAACAAAGAGAAATCTTGTCTCAATCTCCTCAATTATACCAAGAGCTCCGTACTTTTATAAACAGTTTAGAACATCGTCTCTCATCAAACGAATGTAGTGCGATCACAAACAAAGATTATGAAACACTTGCACAAAGTATTGGTATATCAGAACAGAAAGCACGAGAAATTACCGACATTGTTCAAAAAGCAAGGAACGCTCATAGCCAATTCTACACACGCACACAAAATCGTTCAAATACACTTGCTATGGCCAACTAAAAAATATGAAACTTTGTTTTTTTGATTTAAACGCCTATGTGGAAGAGATATTTTAATATTCTTATCATACATGCAAAAAACAGACTACTTAAGCGCCCTACCACCAATTTTGCACATAGCATATACACCATATCCAAAGCAATTGGACAGGATAATTGTTAATTCCTTTTAAACGTCATGATTACTACCGACGAAAGCTACAAAAGCCTATTTTATTTGTCTTAGATGGAGTCGATTTTCGTGGTTATATGAATATTTTAAAAAGAGCACTCATTTTACCCCACGAAGTTATCCGAGAAATGCGTCAAGATGAACAAATTATTCTGATGCAAGGCTCCCCTTCGCGATGTGGTTGCGCCATCTATTTCAGAAGGAAAGAAATGTTAGCCGCAGCTGCAAAAAACCGCTTTGCTCCACAAAAGAAAAACTAACTTCCTATTATGAGATCTTGACTATGAAAAGACCAACCACAAAAACAACATACATTTCTATTTTTTAAAAACCCGTTAACAAAAAGTTTTTGACCGCTTCTTCACACATAAGGAAAACATGATAAAAAATCCGTGTGTTTTCCTTTTTGTATTTTGTGTATCGTTTTACCAGTACCATCGTCTTTACAAGAAAGTCCACCCCCCTCAAATCACCTATAACCAAACCAACATTTCCACTTGAGAACGTCCTGCAAATACATTCCTACAAAGCTTTTTGTTTATAATTTATCCCCTACAAACAAGCAAAAACATTTCACAACGCTAATCACCAATATCAAGACTTAAAAAAAACGGTTGATCTTTGAGACAACAACTCTCAAAACACCTACACTCAAGAACATCGATTTTTTCCCAAAAAATATTTAAGATATACATCAAAATGAATAAATCATTCTTATACAAGCTTTTCCCCCTTTACGATATCATAAAGTGTTCTATTTTAATGATAAAGCGCTGAAAAAGGCTTTTCTCCCCAACCAAAGAAAGGGTTTCCTCTCTTATGGATCTTAAAGCAGCGCAATATAATAAGAGCAACAATACAAAAATAAAAAACATTTTGTTGCAAAAATACACAAAAGAGATGTTCGTATGGCAAGATATTCATATGGAACAATAAGAAAAACATAATGGAGAAAAATTTTTGATGACTGCTTTTGCCCATAGATTCACCAATCTGAGAGCTGTGTATGAAAAGTACCAGCACCATCCGCTAACCAAGAGCGATTACACCCGCTATATCCACGCTCCTCATCAAAGCGCTCTTGCAAACAACTTTGTTAAAGGAAAAAAACAACAATTTTAAGCAACATTTTTCTTTTTGACCTCTTCCTTACACCTCAAAGAACGAAGATTTTACCCAGAGTCAATTTATAGAAAATCCATTTTCTGACTACTTATGGGATTCATATCAGCGTCCTAAATACCAGCATTTTACAGTACAAGATAATAAACAAAGGAAACATCAGAAAAGCTTTTCAAAAGCATCACAAAACGATTGATACAACCCATACACTGGAGGGAAAAGTGCTCCCTCTCATAACAACCAAAATCTCAAAAGAATACGCGAAGGGGAATTTTTCACATGCAGCGTTTAAGACGCTCATCAACCACCACCCTACCTACTTAGGAGAGATTACATGTTAGAGCAAAATTATCTATATAAAGGAACCAAAACACTCAAAAATAAATATGGCATCAAAGACCCTAAAAAACTGTATCAACGCAGTACCCATGACGTCACTAAAGCAGCCGTCAATTTTCGCCATGAACCACCCCCACGAAAATTTGATTTCACTTATTTAAAATTAATCCATTGGAGCCTCTTCCACGAAACTTTTGAATGGGCGGGCCACACCCGTGATACATCCTTTACATTTGAAGACGGCACCTCTGCCCATATGCCAGCGATGCGTCCCAAAGGTTATGAAATTCCTTTTGCTATTGGACCGCAGATTAAAAAAGAACTCACACAACTCGAAAAAACACTTAATGAAAAGAACAATTTAAAAGGTTTATCGCGCCAAGAATTTGCTGAAAGTGCCGCTGAAGTTTTTATGGCACTCGAGCACGCACATCCTTTTAGAAAAGGGAATGGGCGCGTCAATCGAATGTTTATGGAAAAACTTGGACAAGCAGCAGGATATACCATTGACTTTTCTTTCATCACAAAAGGACGCATGACAGCAGCCTGTATTGAAGCCATGCAATATGGCAATCCCCAACCGATGAAAGATCTTTTTGAAGATATCACCCATCCGCAAAAATCCCTTGTTTTAAAAGAATTCGTCTCCCAAATGAGAAATGCTGGACTGGATGAAATTAACGATCGTGTTGTTGTTGCAGCAAAGGAAGATGTAACCTATGAAGGCGTCTTTAGAGGTTTTTCAGCAGAAGGTTTTGTCATGGAAGTAGAAGGGGCTTTCGTCGTCGGACACAAAGATGATCTCACCCCAGAACTCGTCAAAACATTACAAAACGGTGCCCGCCTCTGCTTTCAAAAAACCAACGTTCAAAGCTTAAAAGAAACACTGATCCCAAAAGAAACATTAGCCCCTCTTACCCATGAAGAGTTATTTGAAAGGATTTCAAATGACGCTTATGTTGAAGGGAGTCGAAAAGAAATCGAAAATTTATCAAAGACTGTTTATGGTAAAACCCACACCTTAAAGACAACATTAGATATCATAACGGCAGCTCCAAACTTAGGAAATCAGTTTGCCGATGAAACTTTACAAAACCCTCAATCAATTTCTAAATTTGCTGGGAGTAAAATACTTGGCATGAAAAGTTCAAATCGCAGACAAGCCGAACAGGCTGTTCCACAACTCAGCCAAGCCCTTAAAAATTATGGCGCAATAACACAACAAACAAAAGATGCAGTTCTAGAACAACACCAAAGAGAACAAAATCGCCTGAACCACACTGTCGAAAAACCTGGAAAAAATTTACAAAACCTTTTTGTCTTACCAGAAGAACAACAAAGGGAAGCTTTATTGCATTCTCGTTCACTGCGACAAGAACTCCATACCTTTTCACGACAACTACACAATCGTCTATCCTCAGAAGATCGTAAAGCCATACAAGAAAAAGATTATACCAGACTAGCTTGCCTCCTTGGAACATCGGAAAGCAAAGCAAAAGAAATTGCGAATACTGTAAAGAACACCCAAGAAGCACAATGTCAAGCTCGCAGCTTGAAAGTTAGTCGCTCTTCATCGCTGGCTCTTACCGGCTAAAAACGCGTGAACTTTTGCCTTCCAACAGAACTCTTTATACCAATCATTTTATCTCCATTACGCCCACCAATTGTTTTAAAATGTTACAAAAGATAGTCCTAAAAATGAATCCTATAATTTACTATAACTTATTGATAATATTTCATAAAAAAACTGTATAAAAGACATAAATGTCCATTACATATCAATATGAATAGCGTGAAGTCTTTGGAGACCATTCAGTTTGATATTCTTCTTTTGTCCTAAAAATATCAAAAAAGTGGGGAATGCGCCAAAGAGGTTTTCTAAAAATATTGAAAGGAAACAGCCATGAAAAAAAGTCACCCAACTCCTTCTACCAATGTAGAGGAACTAAGACGACAATTTGAACAACAAAATCTAGGAGCTTCTAATGTAGGAGACCTCTACGCAAAGGTTAACAAACCACCCAAAGAACAGCGCACCTCACCTCAATATACACTTCAACAACCACCAGAAACGGTCTATGCTCCCAAAAAGCCACTTGACCAACAAAACCTAGGAGCTTCTAATGTAGAAGACTTCTACGCAAAAGTTAATAAGCCACCCAAAGAACAGCGCACCTCACCTCAATATACACTTCAACAACCACCAGAAACGGTTTATGCTCCCAAAAAGCCACTTGACCAACAAAACCTAGGAGCTTCTAATGTAGAATACCTCTACGCAAGGGTTAATAAGCCACCCAAAGAACAGCGCACCTCACCTCAATATACACTTCAACAACCATCAGAAACGGCCTATGCTCCCCAAAAGCCACTAGGAAATCCCTATGACAGACTTGGTGAAAGACCAAGTGATGGGCGACGCACCGACAAACTCGTAAACCCCTATTCAATAACGGATTTGGCAGCACAAAATTGGCAAACACCCTACGACACAGTTGGTGAAGGTGCACAGGGTGGACGACATCCCCAAGAACCAAAACATTTCTATGCAGAGCTTGAAGTTGGTGAAAATGGTAGGCACTCTCCCCAAAGACCACTCGAATCCGTCTATGCAACGGTTGGCATGGGAGCTGAAGGCGGGCAAGAATCTGAACAACTAGAAAATCCCATCTATCAAGGCGTTGGCGGAGGCAGAATCTCCCCTCACAGAACCCCAAAAGATGTGGTTACAACAAAGCTTTTAACAAACGTAGACTTTCAATATGGTGTAAGAGAAACGCAAGAATGGTGCAGAGTTGTTTATGGTAACGAACATGCTTTGAATCAACAACTGGCTAAGATTCTTGACGACCCTCAAAATGCAGAAAAAGTCTTATGGAGCCTTGCAGAAAATCCTGAAAGCGCTGGTAAGCTTGCAGGTCACAAAATACTTGGTGTAAAATCTCTAAGCCGCAGAGAAGCTGAAGATGGTTTTCGTCCTCTTTGCTCAGCTCTTGAGAGACATATACATAATACACAAAAGCTCCATAAACAGTTTACACGGGAGCAGGAAAGAGAAAGAGGTCAAAGACACGAAAGTCCAGAAAGAGACCCAGAACACAGACATCACCACCATCATCATCGTCACGCAAGAGGACAAGAACAAAATAGTCCAGAGCACAGCCCACAACAACAAAGACATGGAGAAAAAGGAATGGCTTTTGCCATGTAAGGGGAGCATAAACATAAAAACAGATAGTTTTTGTTTTTCATGTAATCTTTTTTTCAGTGAGTTTCTTGGTGCAAATCATTTTATCGTGATTGCACCAAGAATTGTTTTAAAATATTACAAAAAATAGTCCTAAAAATGGATTCTGTAATTTATTATAACTTATTGATAATATTTCATAAAAAAACTGTATAAAAGACATAAATGTTCATTACATATCAATATGAATAGCGCAAAATCTTTGGAGGTCATTCGGTTGGATATCTTCCTTATATAAAAGTTATCAAAACTAAAAGTGGGGAATGCACCAAAGAGGTTTTCTAAAAATATTGAAAGGAAACATGTATGAAAAAACATCATCCAAGCCCTTCTGCAAATCCAGAAGCCCTCTATGCAAAAGTTAATAAACCAACCAGAGGAAACCAGCGCGGTCCAACCCCAGAAGAGGAAGTTCTATACGCATCAGTTAGCACCTCTTCCCCTCTTTCAAGAGACAGACATCATGCTCAAAGGAGTGAAGATCCTGAAACCGACTATACAACGGTTGCTTCTCCAAGACATGAAACTGATGTTCTATACGCATCAGTTAGCAGCGTTACCCCTTCTTCAAGAGGTAAACATCAAAGGACAGAAGATCCTGAAACCGACTATACAACGGTTGCTTCTCCAAGACACGAAACTGATGTTCTATACGCATCAGTTAGCAGCGTTACCCCTTCTTCAAGAGGTAAACATCAAAGGACAGAAGATCCTGAAACTGACTATACAACGGTTGCTTCTCCACAACAAAGAGGAAGATCTTCATCTTCCCTCACAACGGAACAAATAAGTGTCATGCTTTTAAAAAATCCACACGTCCAAGCACATGCAGAAGAGATCATGCATTGGGGTAAGATTGTTTATGGCAATGACAAGCTTTTCCAAGAACACTTGCAAGGAATACTTACAGATCCCAGTAAAGGAAAAGAGCTTTCAGATCGACTTGCTGAAAATCCTGAATCTATGCATAAGCTCGCTGGCCATTCCGCACTTGGCATAAAAAGTCAAGCACGCAAAGCAGCTGAAGACGGTTTTAAACCGCTCATTGATGCCATTGATGGTTATACAAAAGCTGTACAAGACGCAACAACAAGACTATCGCAAACCCCTATGGCAGAACAAAGACGTCGTCAAGAAAATTCTCAGCAAGTTGAGAGACACCATCATCATCGTCATCATCACGCAAGAGGACAAGAACAAAATAGTCCAGAGCACAGCCCTCAACGACAAAGACATGGAGAAAAAGGATTTTCTTATGCCATGTAAGGGGCATAAACATAAAAACAGATAGTTTTTGTTTTTCATGTAATCTTTTTTTCAGTGAGTTTCTTGGCGCAAATCGTTTCATCGCGATTGCGCCAAGAATTGTTTTAGAATGTTACAAAAAATAGTCCTAAAAATGGCGCCTGTAATTCACGATAACTATTGATAACTTATTGATAATATTTCACAAAAAAACTGTATAAAAGACACAAATGTCCATTAAGCTGATTGCAAATAGCGCAGATCTTTGGAAGCTCATTCAGCTCGATATTTCTTTTGTCTCAAAGCGATCCAAGCATAAAAGGCAAGAATGCACCAAAGAGGTTTTCTAAAACAATTTTTGAAAGGAAACATGCATGAAAAAAAAACACCCTCATCCTTTTCCATCCTCTTCAATACAAGAACTTATAAAGCTCTATGAACAAGCGGCGGCAGAGGTCTCAGGCGCAGCCCCCCTTCCTAAAGAAACACCTTCAAAAAGCAAAAGACTATCATCCATACCGGAAGAAGATGAGGAAAGACAATCTCTTTTAAGAGAAGAAACTGTACATGCATCAACAAATCGAACAGCTTCGTTAACAAGAGGCAGCTCTACCAAAAGGCAGCAAAAACCTGAAACGACACACTCAACAGTTACTTCACAAGTTACCCAAAGGACAACAAGAGTTCTCTCAGAGGAAGAAATCATTCTATTGCTTCCACACCATTCATTGGTTCGAACCTATCAAGAAGAAATCCAACATTTATCCGCAAGTGCCTATGGTAACCCAAACATTTTGCAAGAAAAAATGCAGGAAATTCAAAGAGATACCGCTGCAGGAGAAGAGCTCTCATGGCGCATGGCAGCCCATCCTGAAAGTATCGCTAAACTTTCCGGTACCAGCATGTTGGGCTTTAAAAATCGAGCACGTAGACAAGCGGAAGAGAGTTATTCCGCTCTCAGTGTCACTGTTGATTGTTATACAGAAGCTGTAAAACAGGCAAGAGAGAGCCTCGTACAATCTCCAGAGCAAGAACTCAAAAACTATGAACGCTTTATGGGGAAGGAAGCCGTCGCTGAACTTCTAAAAAAACCAAATCGTTCCCAAAGGGAAAAAGCAACGCTTTCAGAAGTAGAAATTTCTACCCAAATTCAACAACATTCAAAAGTCAAAAGACACCATGCCCAAATCCAATATTGGTGCGGAGTTGTTTTTGGCAACACAAACATTTTGCAATCACAAACAGACGAGCTTTTCCAAAACCCTGAAACAATAGAAGCACTCGCACAACAACTTGCCGGAAATCCTCAATCTTTTCACAAATACACTGGTCGTAACTTTTGTGGCTTTAAAAATAAAGCACGCAGACATGCTGAAGCGGGTCTTTCTCACCTCATTGACGCCGCTGACAATTATGCAACAGCTGTAGCACAAGTAAGAGAGAGCCTTTCAAAAACTCAGCAGGCAAAACAAGAACACAATGAAGCATCTTCTGACAGAGCGCAAAATTTGCATCAACAACAAAGCGTCTTACAGACTGCTCAACGCCCTGAGCCTTCAATAGTAACGCATGAAGGAGCAACAATCTCTACTCAACAAAGAGAAACAGATATTCGTCCTCGCAAAACTGCCGCCCCAAAAGCGATGGCTTTTGCCAGCTAAACAGACATAAGTTTTCACGTTGAATCTAACGTCTTGGCGCAACACAGGAAAGAGGTGTTTGCGCCAAGAAAGAGAGAAAAATTGAAACAAAATTTATTTTTCCGTCCCTTAACCCAAACACTGGAGAAAACAATCTTTAGAGAATGATTATGATCTGAACCATAAGAGTCAAATCGTGCGAGACCATTCAGTCTCATATCCTCTCTCATAAAAGCAAATGAAAAAGCATAAAACAGAATAAAAACCAACGTACATTTTTAAATAGTATTTAAAAACAATATTGGAAGAGTTTGAAAGGAACATGCATGAAAAAAAGAAATCCCTCCCCTTTTATCACCGAAATGATGGAAAAATTTCAACAACCGGCTGAACAATCCCCCACCAGAACCCCTCCTTCCCAAGTTTCTCAAAGTTTGCCAAAACCAACTGTACAAAAACGCCCAGAAAATTTATCACACCACCCAAAAGTTGCTCCACCACCACCCCCTCGTATGAAAAGCCCAATGCAAACCAGCACAATGCCTCCTAACGCCAAAAACCAAGAGACGCCTCCCCCACAAAAAAAAGCAGCTCCACCAAAACCTCCGCGCGTAAAAGAGAGACAACAACATAAACAAACAGTTCAAGAGTCCCCCTCCCTACAGACAAAAGTGGCTCCACCCCCTCCTCCACGCATGAGAGAAAAAACACAAGCCGACGCAAAAATCCAAAAGTATGAAACCCAAGAAAGCCCCTCCACGCGCATAAAAATGGCCCCACAAAGACCACCGCGTGCAAAAGATAGAGAACAAAACAAACCAACTGCTCAAGAATCCCCTTCTCTACAGACAAAAGTGGCTCCGCCCCTTCCCCCACGCATGAGAGAAAGAGCACAAATCGGCACAAAAATCACCAGCTCACAAATCCAAGAACATTCCTCTCCGCACACAAAAGCAGCTCCACAAAGACCTCCACGCGCAAAAGATAAGCAACAAAACAAAACAACAGCTCAAGAGGGAGAACATCTCTATGCAACGCCTGCTCCGCAAACACCCCCACGCATGAGAGACAGAGTGCAAAACGGCACAAAAATTCAAAATCCTGAAACACACGAACCAAGTGTTAGACCCAAAACATCATCACATATGAAAGTCAGGCAGCAAAGCAGTTCATCATCACAAGACAGTGGAACATATGCCGTCCCGCCTTCAAGAAAATCGCACCGTATGGAAAACAGAAAACAAAGCGATACTGTCGTCCAAAAGCCTGCCTCTCCACACACAGCAATTGAACAACCAAAACCGTCTCACGAACAAAAACCATCTATTAATACAATGGAAAGAGAGCTATTGCTCGTAGCATATCAAGAAGAGATACGATTTTTGTGCAAAAAGGTTTATGGCAACCGACTTATTTTAGAAGAAAAAATTGCAGAAATTAAAGAAAACCCTGATATGGGAGAACAACTCTTATGGGATGTTACAGAACAGCCTAAGTCTATTTCTAAGCTTGCTGGTAGAAAAGTTCTTGGCATAAAAAATCATGCGCGCAAACAAGCTGAAGAAGCCCTTCCCACCCTATGTGCTGCCATTAACGGTTATGTGTATACTTCAAAATATACAAAAAGTGAAAATATTTTACAAGGTTCTCACACGGAACAACAACATCAGCGACAAGCACAAGAGGAAGAGCTAACAAATCAACATTTACAAAATCCGCTCAATTCAGAAAAGAAAATAAAGCCTCTCTCAAATGAGGAAATTGCCCGCAGAGTTCAAAAAGATCCATCGGTTCAATATGGTCAAAGAGAGATCCAATATTGGTGCCAAATTGTTTATAAGGATCCATTTATTTTGCAATATAGACTAGAAGATATGCACAAAATTCCAGAGATGGGAGAAGAGCTTGTATTTCAAATTGAAAAGGATTCTACATCTTTTGCTCCACTTGCTGGTAGAAAAAACCTTGGCGTAAAAAACGGAGCACGCAAAGCTGCTGAAGAAAATCTTCCTACCCTTTGTACCGCCATTAAGGATTATGCTGATACGATAAAACAGTTAAGAGAAACCATTGTGCAAAACCATCAGGAAGAACAACAAAAACGTCATCAACCACTTACCGATCTCGATAAAAAATTACAAAAGCAGCAAAGCTTATCGCAGCCCCCGAAGCTGCCTGAACGCTCAACAGCAAAGCGGCATCAAGAAGTTGCAGCAACTTCTAGACAAGAAGACCAGCCGCATGTTCGACCGCGCAGAGCCGAAACATCAAAAGCAATGGCTTTGTCGTGATAAATCTCCTAATTGTTGGCTTTTTATCCAAAACTTTGGTGCAATTATCTTGCCAAGATTGCACCAAAGACGGTGTATGAAATACAGAAATTTTTGAATAAGACACCCCATTATTTTACAGAATTCATTGATAAAATTTCACGATAATACTTCAAAATTATAAACTTTAACTTTGTTCCATGCGAATAAGATCAATTTTTTCAATCATTCAAATAGGCATTCTTCTTTGAAGAAAACGCTATGAAAATAATATAAGGCAAAAAATGTAAACAAAGAAGATTTCAAAAATAATGTTACCATTTGAAAGGAAATATGCATGAAAGAAAACACAGAACATTGTGCCTCCTCTACACAGGAAGAATTGCAAGAACAACACTCTGTAATTAATGCAGCCATTTCAAAGCAAATCAATGAAGAAGCGCAAAATTTTTTCTACCCCAATAGCAAAGTGCTTAAAAATAAATACCGCATCAAAGATAAAGAAATATTAAAAGAATGCTGTTCTAATGATGTAAAAAAAGAAATGATAAAACTGCACCAAGAACCTCTACCAGAGCAGTTTAATGCCTCTTATCTAAAATATCTTCATCAACGCCTCTTTTCCCATGCATTTGAATGGGCCGGACAAACACGCGAAAAGCCTTTTACATTTGAAGATGGCACTGTTGCTTCTATGCCCATTTTGAAAAGAAAAGAATTTACAAAAACTTTTGCGATTGGCAGAAAAATACAGGAGGGACTAGAAAAGTTAGATAAAACGCTTGCTGAAAAGAATAATTTACAAGGCTTAACGCGCGAAGAATTCGTTGAACAAGCAGCTAGTATAATGATAGATTTGCACCACTTGCATCCTTTCAGAGAGGGCAATAGGCGCACAAAGAGACTGTTTGTTGAAAAACTCTCTCAAGCAGCAGGACATGAGCTAGACTTTTCTCTTGTGAGCAAAAAACGTAAAGACTTTGTCCGCGCCGCTGCCATGGAACATGGCAACCCAGAGCCTATGAAGCATCTGCTTGAAGATATCTCAAATCCAGAAAAATTGCTCCTCTTACGAGAATTCACCAACTCTATGAGAGAGCTTGGATTGGATGAAAAAAATTATCATCTCGCTGTCGTTGCAAAAGAAGGAGAAACCTATCATGGTACCTATAGAGGCAGTGGACCCAATGGCTTCATGCTTGATGCCAACGGGATTTTCATCTTGGGAAATAAAAAAGATCTCACCCCAGAGCAAATACAGACATTAAAAATCGGTGATGCCCTCTCCTTTACAGCACAAAAAGTTCAAAACCCAGAAAAAACCCAGCAAAAAACATTGCTTCCAGAAGAAAAAGAAGAAAAAAGAGCCACTCTTAAAAACGATGAAATAACTGAAAAGAGCAAAGACAACGCATCCATTCAAACAAAGAAAAAAGAACAAGCCCATTTTTCACCGTGTATTGCCCCTCATGCTTTACATGACAGCGTTGAAGTTATGCCCCAAAGTTTGCAAGAACAAGAAAAAGAACAAATGGCACAACCAATTGCTCAATCGGCTTCCGCTATGAGGCAAATGCAAAAAGATTTTCAAAAAAACATTTTACAGAGCAGTAATACAGCGACAAATAATCCAATATCTGTCAAAATGACAAAGGAAACACGCTCTGATCATCAAGAAAGAACAAAACAGCCCCCAAAAAAAGCAATGGCATACTGGGATACTGGTACAAGAAAAACGGACACCGTCCCTCTCACCTTACAGGAGAAATTATCATCACCGCCTGAAACCGAAGAAAATAAGACAATACATCGTAATTTCTTTTATCCCAATAGTATCACCTTAAAGAATAAATATGGAATAAAAGACTATGGAAAATTAAAAGTGCAATGTGCCCATGATACAACAAAAGCAATCATTCATCTGCGCCAAGAAGCGCCACCACAAAAACTAACCTCCACATATCTCCAATATATTCATCACACCCTATTTAAAAATACTTTTGAATGGGCCGGACAAACACGCGAAAAACCATTTACATTTGAAGATGGTACCGTTGCTTATATGCCAATGATGAAAAAAGCTGGTATTTCTTTTGCCTCAGCAAAACAGATACAGGAGGGTCTAGACAATTTAGATAAAACACTTGCTGAAACGAATAGTTTAAAAGGCTTAACCCGCGAAACATTTATTGAACATGTCACTGAAATGTTGATACAACTCAACTATACGCATCCTTTCAGAGAAGGTAATGGACGCACACAACGAATGTTTTTTGAAAAACTTGGGCAAGTTGCTGGCCACACACTCGACTTTTCTCTTGTAACAGAAAAACGCATGAATCTTGCCAGCATTGCATCGCTAAAACATAAAGATAAAGAAGAAATGAAACATCTGCTTGAGGATATCTCAAATCCAGAAAAAATACTTATTTTAAAAGAATTCATGGACAGTATGAAACATATCGGGCTTGAGAGTATTCATCATCATCTTATTATAACAGCAAAAGAAGGTCATACCTATAAAGGCTTTTACAGAGGCAGTGGACCCAATGGCTTTATGCTTGATGCTAACGGAACTTTCATCTTGGGAAATAAAAAAGATCTCACCCCAGAGCAAATACAGACATTAAAAATCGGTGACGCCCTCTCCTTTACAGCACCAAAAATTCAAAACCAGCAAGAAGTGCTTATCCCCGCACAAACAATAGCCCCCCTTACCAACAATGAAATTGCCACAAGGATAAAAAACAACGTTTCCATTCAAGCAAGAAGAAAAGAAATAGAAACTTTGTGCCAAATCATTTATGGCAATCGTCATATTTTGCGGGAAAGAATTGAGATGATCCATGAAAATCATACTGAAGGAGAACAACTCACCTATCAAATTACCACCTCTCCCCAATCGATTTCTAAGCTTTCTGGTAGCAATGTATTTGGCATAAAAAACAACGCGCGCGCCCATGCTGAAGAAAATATTTTGCCCCTCTGTAGAGCCATTGATCGTTATATCAATATTTCTAAACAAACAGAAAGAGACATTCTCCATACCCATCATGTAAAACAAAGGCGGTGTGAACAGTCGGTAGAAATGCCTAAGGCTTGGATGAAAAATCTCCTTTCCTTGTCAAAAGCACAACAGCAAGAAATGTTATCAAACTCTCCTGAATTAAGGGGGGAGATAAGGACTTATATCAAAAAAATCAATGAGCGCTTATCTTCAAACGAGCATGAAGTTATAAAAGAAAATAATCCTGAAAGACTTGCGAAGAGTCTTGGCACATCAACCATTAAAGCAAAAGAGATTATGGAAATAATCAAGCAGATAAAAGAGATAGAACCGCATATACAACCCATGTATTTTTATAACCATAAATTCGATGAGCGCTTCGCACCAAACCAGTATCAATCTATCCAGCATCAATCTATAAAGAAAAACAATGAAAAAAAATGTTCCAACACCCTTGATAAAGAAGCAATTAAAGTGCAAAAAATGACAGAAAACGTCAATCAGAGTCCCAAAAGACAAGAAAATATTCAACCTCACAAAACGGCGCACGCAAAAGCAATGACAATGAATGTCTAAAAGGTTCATAAACTTTAACTTTTTCTCCCCCTCTGGTAAAAATGATAGCCTTTATCCCCTTGCCTTCATCGGCAAATCAATTGCACCTCAACGAGAATGGAAACCATGAGAGAGTAATTTTATCTTATTTCCTCAGATTTTATCCTCATCAACTGTGAAAAGAAACCTGAACAGCAAAAATGCTGTTGAAAGATCATATCTTCCTATCCTCTTGTTTATGTAATCTCTAAAACGGGAGGGCAGACAAATTTTGGGAGAACATAAAGCCGTAAAAGTGAAAAGTAATCACCAGTTTTACCATCACCTTTTAGCTTAGCCTTACGACTTTTTAAAACATCTAAAGCGCTGTTTTTTTTAAATAATGAATAAATAATGGAAATTACGTATTGCTCCACGCTTTTATTTTATTTGCATTCTTTTAATAGGGTCACACCCCTCACATAAAACAGAACGGCATTGGGTTGCACTATTCACGACATCACACCATAAAGAGAAATTATCATTATATATCCCTACATATCCCTTCAAATTGTTATGATATCACTCCCATATTTCAGTTTGAAAAAGAAATTTTAATTATTTTATGGCAACAATAAAAATTTTAATGCAACAGTAAACAAGGAGCATAAAAAAAGTCTTCAAGCACCATTGTTGACAGAAAGATAAACACCGTCGTAAAACGCTTTCAAAAAGTATCCTTGATTAGGATAGAGATCAGATTTTTACGATTTAAAACGCTTTATTTCTCCTGTCATCGCTTCTCTTTTACAACAAAGTTGATATATCTTTATGACATTGATTAAAAAAATTGCAACAGTTGCTTCCGGAACCCTCATGAGCCGTATTTTTGGCTTCGTACGCGAAATGTTGATGGCCGCAGCCCTAGGGACTGGTCCTGTTTCTGATGCGTTTAATGCTGCTTTCCGTTTTCCCAACACATTCCGCCGTTTTTTTGCTGAAGGTGCCTTTAATGCTGCTTTCATTCCTCTTTTTGCCAAAAAAATCACTGAAGATGGTCACGAAACGGCATGCAAGTTTGCAGAAGAGGTGTTTGGCGTTCTCTTTTCACTGCTCTTACTGTTAACGATTGCGATGGAACTCAGTATGCCTTTTTTGGTACGAACCATTATTGCTCCAGGTTTTACCGAAGATGCAACAAAGCTTAACGCCACAATTCATTTTACGGCGATCATGTTTCCCTATTTAACCTGCATGTCGCTTGCTGCCATGATGGGGGGCATGCTTAATGCGCTGCGACGCTATTTTATTGCCGCCATTGCCCCACTCTTTTTAAACATTATTCTGATTGGTGTGCTTGCCTATGCTTGGATCTATAAACTTGACGCTTGGCATATCGGTTTAAATCTCTCTTGGGGTGTATTGGCAGCAGGTCTTATTCAACTCACCTTAATTGCCCTTGCTTTGCGTCAAAGTGGCATGAAAATTTCCTTCCGCCAGCCCCATTTAAGTCCTAATGTTCGTAAGCTATTAACTTTAGCATTCCCCGCAGCCATCACGGGTGGCATCACGCAAATTAATTTGCTCATTAATACCAATATTGCTTCTAGTCAATCGGGTGCTGTCTCTTCTTTGATGTACGCTGATCGCCTTTACCAATTGCCTTTAGGCGTAATCGCCATAGCCGTTGCAACCGTTCTTTTACCAGAATTAACACGCGCTTTGCGAAGTAAAAAGCATGAAGAAACCCACCATTTACAAAACCGCTCTATTGAATTAACGCTATTTTTAACACTTCCAGCATCCATCGCTTTTTTGCTGCTCTCCACTCCCATAGTCAGTTTGCTCTTTGAGCGAGGACAATTTACCAGTCAATCAACACACCATGTTGCACAATTACTAGAGCTTTATGGACTAGGACTTCCAGCTTTTGTTCTTATTAAGGTCTTTATTCCTAATTTTTTTGCCCATGAAGATACCAAAACACCGATGATTTTTACAGGTATTTGCGTTTTTATCAATATCGGTCTCGCCTTAACATTATTTCCTATTCTATCTGCACGAGGCATTGTTATTGCTGAAATTACCTCTGGATGGGTCAACACACTGTTGCTTTGGGGTGTCCTTATCAAACGTGGTTATTGGAAATACGACTTCCAACTGATAAAGCGAACATTATGTCTCATGATGGCAACTCTTTTGAGTGCACTAGCCCTCTATTACGGATTGAATATGCTTGGTTTTTTGTCTTTTCCTTTATCCTCACAAGCATCCTTTTTCTTGCGCGCGATCACCTTAGCAGGGATTATGCTCAGCATATTCTTGATCTATTTTAGTGCCTATTTTTTATTCAACACCCGTTCCTTTTTTCACACGCTTAAAAATTTGAAAAAACGCTCATAATATCTATACTTTGTCAAAAACAATAAAATGAATAACCTTAATTGAAGAAAGAGCACTCCTATGGATACCTTCACACCACTTGTCTTTTCCGGCGTACAACCGAGTGGTCACTTACATCTTGGCAATTATCTTGGAGCCATTCAGCATTGGGTTGAACTACAAAACTCTCATCACTGTCTCTATTGTGTTGTGGATATGCATGCGCTCACCGTCAACCCAGATCCCCTTACTTTACGCGAATCCACCAGAACAGTGACAGCAGCCTTTTTAGCCGCCGGTATTGATCCTCAAAAACATATTATTTTTAATCAATCACGTGTTTTTCAACATGCTGAACTCGCCTGGATTTTAAATTGTGTTGCCCGCATTGGCTGGCTTCAACGCATGACACAATTTAAAGATAAAGCGGGAAAAGATCGTGAAAAAGCATCCCTCGGGCTTTTTGCCTATCCCACTTTGATGGCTGCTGATATTTTAGTCTATCGTGCAACGCATGTTCCAGTGGGTGAAGATCAAAAACAGCATGTTGAACTCACACGCGATATTGCACAAAAATTTAACAACGACTATGCACAGCGTATTGCCGAATTAAATTTTGGCGGCTCTATGCAACCGGATGAAGAAAAAAGACAAGGCTTTTTTCCTCTTCCAGAAGCACTGATTGGAACAACAGCCACACGCGTTATGTCTTTGCGCGATGGGACGAAAAAAATGTCAAAATCAGATCCTTCAGATTTTTCACGCATTAATTTGACCGATGACGCTGGTCTTATCGCAAAAAAAATACGCAAAGCCAAAACGGATTCGGCTCCACTTCCCGATACCCTTGCCGCTTTAAAAGAACGACCAGAAGTAGATAACCTGCTTGGTATTTATGCCGCCTTTGCCAAAGTTAGCAAAGAAAAGATTCTTTTAGAATTTTCTGGTCAACAATTTTCGCATTTTAAAACAGCTCTAGCCGACCTTGTTGTCCATAAGCTTGCCCCTATAACAGAAGAATTACGTCGCCTTCATCAAGAAAGCGGTTATATCGACTCTGTTTTGCATGATGGCGCTAAACGTGCTAGTATGCTCGCAGAAGAAAATATGAAAAAAATTCGTGAAATTATTGGATTTTTGCAAGATACATAAAAATAATAAAACTAAAAACTGTAGAGAGCAAAAAAATCGTTTGTACAAAATAGAGAAAGTGCATGATTTCCAAACCCCAAAATCCGAAAAAAGAACCAAAGAAAAAAAACTTAGTTATTATCGATGAAACACCAGAGTGTCGGCGTGCCGTTGCGTTTGCCGCACAGCATGCCCAAAATACCAGTAGAACATTGGTATTACTTTGTGTCGTTGATAGTGTAGAATTTCAACATTTTCTGGGTGTAAACAACGTTATGCGTACAGAATCAAAGCAAAGTGCTCATAAAATATTAGGAGACATTGCCAGTGAAGTCCGCACCACCCATGCGCTTGAAACAGAAATAGTAGTGCGTGAAGGAAAAAAAATTGATGAGATTTCTAAACTGATCGACGAAGATAAAAGGATTGCACTGATTGTTTTAGCAGCCAGTGGACATACAGAAGGACCAGGACCCCTTGTTCAATTAATCGGGAATAAAGGAACAGCTTTTTCAATCCCTGTCATTGTTATTCCTAGCAATCTTGCCGATGAAGATATTAGATCTATTGCCTAAAAAATATAATATTCTACAATGTAAGATCTTCCCAAGCCTTCATTATAAAAGGAGAATCTATGTTTATTCAAACTGAAACCACCCCAAACCCTGCAACACTTAAATTCCTGCCAGGACGCGTGGTTCTTTCTGAGGGCGTATTAGAATTTCGTGACCGTGAAGAAGCAGCTAAAAACTCACCTTTAGCGGCTAAACTGTTTAATATTCCCAATATCAATGGTGTCTTTTTAGGTTATGATTTTATCACCGTAAGCAAAAAAGAAGGGGAATGGCAACATCTTAAGCCCGTCATTTTAGGCACAATTATGGAACATTTTCTATCCAATGAGCCAGTGATCACCACCAACGCTACAACACAAGCACAAACCCATGCCCTTAACGAAGAATTTTATGACGAAAAAGATGCTGATATTGTCTTAACCATTAAAGAGCTCCTTGAAACACGTATCCGCCCCGCAGTTGCCAACGATGGTGGAGACATTACTTTTCGCGGATTTGAAAATGGTATTGTTTATCTCAATATGCGCGGCTCCTGCGCTGGATGTCCCTCTTCAACAGCAACACTCAAACATGGTATTGAAAATCTTTTACGTCATTTTATCCCTGAAGTTTTAGGCGTTGAAGCCATGCCACAATAAATATTGACCTCAATAGGTAAAATAACCACACCGATTGCCCCTCTCCAACAGCGCTCAAACATGGAGTGCAAAAATCTTACGTCATTTTATTCCTGAAATTTTCGAAGTAAGCCATGCAGTCATAAAAATAGAGTACTGTTAAAAAAATCTGTCCAATAATGATACCTTCACTCACCTTTCACCTCCACATATGCCTTAAAAAGATTTCAAAGCCCCCTTTAAGAAGCATAAGTTATTTCAACAAACCAATCGTACACAGAAGTACAATGCATGGGTGTGCACTTTAAATTTATTTTGTTTTATAATCTTGTCATGCAATTTTAACGAGGAAAACACGACCTCGTTAAAAAAAGAAAACCCAAAAAAGAAAACATTGTAAGATAGAGTGCTCATTTGCTCTATCTTTCTCAGTGCTTCCAACGACAAATCACGCAAAATACTTCTTGTAGCAAGCCGGCACCATCATCATATCTGCCAGCCCCTAATGATGCGACAGCTCTTTCATTAAGACGATTCATAAGAGTCATTTTTTATCCTTTCTTTCCTCATTTTTACCCACACGCCAGCCCCGCGTGTGGTGTGCAAGCAAGTGATTTTAATTGATTCAACATGGAACAGATTTGAAATGAGAGAATCCCACGTTATTCGGGGTTCTAATTCAATATGAATAACGCTAATTTATTATTATAAATCAATATGTTGTTTCAGCCACTCGACAAAGATCACATTTTGCAACTTGCAATGAGAATTCTGACATTCTTCTTATTTCAATTATGTTTTTATTGCATCAATCAAAATCGTCCGCTTACACAGCACAAACTGGATAATAACAAAAACTATTTTTAATAGCTCTTATGTACACTTTTATAAGAGACTGTTGCAGTACTAAGAGCTGGAAAATGCATGGCAATAAGACCTTATCAAGATCATAGCGTCCTTTTTCCATTCTTAAAATCAAGAATTTCCTCTATCATTTTCAATCTCATTTCCATAAATATGACGCAAAAGGTGTAACTACCCATAAAAAATAAATACATTGAAGCCAGATCTATTATGGTTGTTTGAGAAATTATCTGATAAAAAAATGAGAATATTTTTTCAATTCAGCAGAAATAAGTTTGTCTACTTTACGGCGTTGTTTTTCTCATAAAGCGCACACTTTTATTGTTGCTTATGAGTCAACATCCAGTCCCCTCATAACCGCATATTAAAAGAAAAGAAAGAGTCGCTATTTCTCTGCGATACATGGCTTTGCAATAAAGGAAAACATATTGCTCCTATCTGATTGGTGTAATCTATGAAACAAGAAAAGAAGCCCATTGGAGAAAAATATGCCCAATTAGAGAAGAATGTAAAAATAGAAAACCAACGAAATGCAAAAACAATTGCAAGAAGATAAATGCCTAAACTTTTTTCACAAACTCCGACTTTAAACTCATCTGACCGATCCCAGGAATTTTGCAATCGATATCATGATCCCCATCCACCAAGCGAATATTCTTTACCTTCGTCCCCCCTTTTAAAACAGATGAAGCGCCTTTTACTTTCAGATCTTTTATCACCATAACGGTATCTCCGTTTGTTAAAATCTGACCATTGGCATCATAAACAGTATTGGCAAGAACCGTATCATCGTTTTTTTGTGGCCATTCATGTGCGCATTCAGGACACACAAAATTTTCACCATCTTCATAAGTATAAAGACAATCACAACGAGGACATTTGGGATATTGGGTCATAAATTCCCCTTTTAAAAGAAAAATCATTCATTATGACTGGTCATAAAGCAAGAAGTGCTTATTGTCCATTATTTTAGAAAAATGTTTCCCTTTGTTTCAATCCTCATCTGCCAACTGTATTCATGAATGCTATCATCACATACTATACACAAGTTTATAAAAATGATTGATCATTATACAACTCAAATAAGCCCCCCGCATATCATAAAATTTACTCACTGCATTCTCTCTAATAAATTAATCAAAATCATTTTCTTATACATCACCAATGCAATTAACGAATGGATAACAAAACAATTAGAAAAGGAACATCTCTGAATAAAACGTTCTCAGAGAGCTAAAAACTATTTCAGCATTGAGAAACAAGAAAATGATGTCCCCAACTTAACCTTTTATTTAAGTAAAGATAACAGTCATAATGTTAGAGAACAGACTGATTTATGATCATAGTTAATGGTTTTGTATATTGAATGAAAGCCGATAAATAAGCTGAGATTCTCTCAACCCCTTTTACATTGAAACAACCAAAGCCTTTTGTTTGCATGTTACAAGTAGGAAAATCCGTGTAAAACGATTATCCAAAATACTAAATACTCTCAAATATAAGAGCCAACATTGAAAGCGGGCAAAGTGAATAATGGTGCCGTCTTACTCTCTCATAAGCGTAAAAATGGTGCTGCTCAATGGATGGATGGCCGGTTATCCCTTTCAAAGCAACACGCATAAGATGCGTTTTTAGTGTCTTGAGAGAGAAGATTCTTTAAAACAAACATATGAAATGTGCAACAATGATCGTATTTTGTTTTGTATGAGAAACATTCCCCTATTAAACAAAAATTGCTATCAAGCCATTGAGCAAACCCATTGGACATAAATGATCCGATTATGCTCGATTATAATTTACTACAGCATTTAGTTTTAAGAATCCGGCAGTTTGAGGAATCCGATTGATATGTAAGGGAGGAAAAAACAAAGAGAGCTTGAAAATGGAAGATCTCCCTTATGCACATAAAATCACACCCCTAAAATCACATCCATGTGATCAATCATCATACCTTTACAAAAAAACATTCCAATGATCTTAGGTGATAATATCAGGACGATCTCGCCCCAATGCTTGTTGTATGTTTAACAGTTTTAGTGCTACCTGTTGCAAAGGTTGGAGAACTTCTTGCGGATTAAAATTGTGTTTGCGCGGATCACTTTCATACTGTTCAAAATAAAGTCGTAAAGTAGCACCTAGCGTCCCTGTTCCCGACAAACGAACCACCAACCTTGCTCCATTCTCGAAAAAAATACGTATACCTTGCCGCGTGCTAACGCTCTGATCAACGGGATCATGATATGTAAAATCATCTGCTTTTTTGACGAAAAATCCAGAAATTTCAGTTCCTGCATGTGGTAAGTGCGCACGCAAATGCTCTAGTAATGCCAAAGCTTTATCGGCTTCGACTTCTTCATAATCATGCCGTAACGTGTAAAAACGCCCATAGGTGGACCAATGCTGTTGAACAATCTGTGCGACAGTTTTTTCTGTTACCGCTACAAGATTTAACCAAAATAGGACAGCCCATAAACCATCTTTTTCGCGGATGTGATGAGAGCCCGTTCCAAAGCTTTCTTCACCACAAAAGGTTACTTTTCCCGCATCCAAAAGGGTTCCAAAAAACTTCCATCCCGTTGGCGTTTCAAAAAAATTTAATCCGTGTTTTTCCGCAACTAGATCAGCAGCACGCCCCGTCGGCATAGAGCGCGCTATCCCCACAACACCTTTTCGATATCCTTTAATAAGGTGTGCATGTTCAGCCATAATAGCCAAAGAATCCGAAGGCGAGACAAATTGTTGACGACCAATAATGAGGTTACGGTCTCCATCACCATCAGAGGCGGCGCCAAGATCTGGTCCTTGCTCTGACATCAATAAATCATAAAGATCCTTAGCATAAACCAAATTGGGATCTGGATGACCGCCTCCAAAATCTGGCAAAGGAATACCATTAACCACCGTCCCTTCAGAAAATCCTAAGCATTTTTCAAAAATTTCATGGGCATAAGGCCCTGTTACCGCATGCATGGCATCAAACCGTAAAGTAAGACCTCGAGCAACAGCCTTGGCAATACAGTCAAAATCAAAAAGCTCCTGCATCAAAGCAACATAATCAGCGACAGGATCAATAATATCAATCCGCATGGCTCCCATAAAGATCGTACCTTGCCTATCTAAATCAATATCTGGTGCTTCAAGAATTTTATAAAAAGAAAGACGTTGCGATGTTGCAAAAATAGCATCACATAAAGAATTAGGAGCGGGTCCCCCATTGGAAATATTATATTTAATACCACAATCTCCTTCTGGACCACCAGGATTATGGCTTGCAGAAAGAATAAGTCCACCATGGGCATGAGTTTTACGAATAAGATGCGAAACAGCAGGTGTAGAAAGAATACCGCCCCTTCCCATTTTAACACAAGAGACACCATGCGCCGCTGCCATCTTCAACACAATCTGAAGGATAGTACGATTAAAAGTGCGCCCATCCCCCCCCAGAATCAACATTTTTCCTTCAAGAGGTCCAATATTATCAAAAAGAGATTGTATAAAGTTTTCTACATAATGGGGTTGTTGAAAAACAGACACTTTTTTGCGCAAACCAGACGTTCCCGGTTTTTGCCCCTCAAAAGCCGTGGTTAAAACTGTCTTTATGGTCATATCAATACCTTTATATTCTTTCCTATAATTTTAAGGTGAAGAGTATCCAAAGTCGACCATTAATTCTACTTGACGGAAGTGTGAAATATTTGCACACTCGTTAGAAGTAAGAGTTTTTAAAGAAGCCCTTTTATTTAAAACGCTTTTTACCATATGTTTTTAAATACAAAGGCTGTTTTAAAACAAAATTTTCGTAAAAGAATACAGGAGCATCATGATGATGAAAAAAACAGTTCCCAATGTAACATTCCACACACGCGTACGCGATGAATCAGTGGCTGGAGACAATCCTTATCGGTGGCAAGAAGTTAACAGCGATGCTTACTTTAAAGGAAAGCGTGTTATTCTTTTTTCTCTTCCTGGAGCTTTTACCCCTACTTGCTCAACCTTTCAGCTGCCTGATTTTGAAAAGCTCTATGATGAATTTAAACAAGCGGGTATTGATGAAATTTATTGCCTTTCCGTCAATGATGCTTTTGTCATGAATGCTTGGGGAAAAGCACAAAATATCAAAAACGTGAAGTTAATTCCCGATGGCTCTGGTGAATTCACACGCAAAATGGGTATGCTGGTTGCAAAAGACAATGTTGGTTTTGGCATGCGATCATGGCGCTATGCAGCTGTTATTAACGATGGTGTGGTTGAACAATGGTTCGAAGAAGCAGGTTTTTCAGATAATTGTGCAACAGATCCTTATGAAGTTTCTTCACCACAACATGTTTTAAAAGCCTTGAAAAGCTAATTCCCCCAATCGTCTATTTAAACAAAATTTTACGACACAAATTTTCTGAGGAGGAAGATTTGTGTCGTTGACTTTTTACAACATCTATTCGTGAAAACAGACACGATAAGTTGATTGTACGCCTTCTGTGAGAAAAGATTACAGCAATAATTTTTTCAATAAATATTTTATGTTTTAACTGCTTTGAAAAAGTTTGAAAAATTGCTGATGAAAAATCTGGACCCGTTGTGGGGCTAAAAAATCAAAGAGTTAAAAGCTGTTGCACGCTATCAAAAAATGGGGATGCAATTGCCAAATGCGCAAATTCATGCAAAACTCTCTCAGAAACATCAAGGACTAACGTATTGATGAAATATGCAAGATCAATGCTAAATTTCTCATACTGAGAAAAACTTTGTATTAAACAATACTTTGATTTATAAAGATAATTTATAATTTTGCATATTGAATGAGAGGAGCCGAATATCATAAGATTGTTTTATTTTATCCCTTCTTATATTGAATCCCTTAAAACTATTTTCTTGCTCATTAGCAAGTGGGATTGGCATATGAATAAACGATTAAAAAGAGTAAAAATACCTCTCGTAAACGCGCCAAAATACAAGAGCTATGAACATCATTACTGCAAAGTTCACAAAAGTACCAAGAAAGAAAATACAGATCAAACATTTGTTTGAAGAGGTGCACAGTTCAAATTAACTTATGTCTCATAAAAAGAAGAAAATATGGCATAAAAACCGCTCTGCATAAAGAACCATTCATGGAGAATATTAAATCAAAACAGATCCCGCAAACATTCCAATTCACATACCATAAACAGACTCATTGCTGTTCTCATAGCCATTTATTCTAAGCCTTTATTTTTCTCTAAGAGAAAAACGATTAAAGGAGTTGTTTATTCGGGTATTCTACCGTAAAGTGTGCTTCTATCTCTTCCTCTTCATCGAACTCAAAATCTTCATCACATTCAGGAAGACCAAAAATATCTGGATTGATGAAATAACAATCTTTTTTTGTCCCCTTCGCTACAATTTTATTCTTTTCTAATTCTTTGATACCTTCTTTAAAACTTTCAAAATTAAGATATTCTGGTTCTTGAATTGAAAGATCGCAAGTCAAAAATTCTTCAAGAATATCATGATCCAATGTTATCTGATCAAACCATAAATCCACATCATCCCCCTCATCTAACATTTTCCCTACCTGCCACAACATCACAAAAAATGCTTTCATACCACTAAATGATAACCCAAAAATCATACGCCGACACGACGAGGCGCCTGAAAAGGTAATTTGCGGAAGATCTTCAAATCCGAAATTTGAAGGAGGAAGTTTAAATGATTTTCCAATATTCTCAGGTCTTTCAAGAATAAAGGGATTTCGTTCATAGAGCAGAGTAAAATCATATTGGACCATTTTCATTTCTCCGTTAAAGAATTGACTTTATGAAAAATGCATATTATCAGTAAGTTACCATTATGGCAGCTTACAATTCATCCAAACATGCTCCTGTAAAAAATTGTTCGATTTAAGTCATTCCATTGTTTTTTGAAGCTTAAAAAGTCTTTTAGGATAAAACGCTCTAGTTCTCCCTCCTTTTGCAATAAGGCTAGATTTTGTAATGTCCAAGAAGAGAACATCAAAGGATTTGATACTCATAGATGAGAATTCAAAGATGAAGCCAATATGAACTTGTCAATATTTTTATAAACTTTTGGGAAAGCGTTGCGTGAAACCTTTTAATTTTCTCAGAGTTTTTGTTCGTTACAATTTTTTTGCTCATTTTAACGCATTATCATCGCATCCTCAGAAGGGCACGTTTTATAGCAAATAGTGCTTATTTATCTCTTAAAAATCTCTCTTTTATGCCGCACGCACTTCAAAACCCCGCTTTTGAACGCGTGCACCAACACGTATAAACGAGCAAAGCACAAATTTTAAAAATTGAATTTCAAATTTCCAAAATATTTCGAACAATCACTTCGATAAAGACTTTTACCATTATCATTTTTGGGCGGCTAAAATATCCTGTACTGTTTTGACCAATTGATCTTCATCAACCGTCACTTGTGCTGGTCGACTTTCACGCCATGTTTGATTATCCTTAATTTCATGAGACAAACGCGCCCCTTCAATCAAATCTTTAATCTGTATTTTTCCGCTCTCACGTTCTTGTGAGCCTTGGATAACCACACAAGGCGCTTGGCGTCGATCTGCATATTTCATCTGCGCTTTTATCCCCGATGCCCCCAAATAGAGCTCAGCACGAATTCCCGCACCACGCAACTGCATCACCATTTTTTGATAACCAGCAACCGCCTCTGGCTCTTTATCCATCATCAGCACCACAACCGGCCCTGTTGTCTCCTTCATAGGCAACTTTTCAAGATTTTGCAAAGCAGCGATCAAGCGTGAGACCCCGATTGAAAAACCTGTTGCCGGAATATTTTCACCACGAAAACGTGCCACCAATCCATCATAGCGCCCACCACCACCAACGGAGCCAAAAACAACTTTCTGCCCATCATCATTGAAAACATCAAACAGCAACGTAGCCTCAAAAACAGGACCTGTATAATAATCCAGTCCACGCACCACCGATGGATCAATCTTGATACGATTCTGAAAGCCATTTGCGGCAAAAATTGCTTGCATTTCCTCAAGCTCACGAATTCCCTCACGCCCTTGAACATGATCACCAACCACTTCTTTAAGAGCCTCAAGCGTTTCTTCTGCTGTTTCAGCTCCAGCAGCAGTTAAGGTAAGAATACACTCAATCTCTTTATCCTTAAGCTCCGCCCCTTTTGTAAAGTCACCACTTTCATCCAAACGCCCTTTTCCCAAAAGCAGACACACCCCTTCAGAACCAAATTTATCCAGTTTATCAATTGCTCTTAAGACAGTTAAGCGCTTTTCAACCTGCTCATTTCCCCCCAAACCAATTTTCTCTAAAACGCAATCGAGAATTTTTCTGTTGTTCAGACGAATGGCATATTCATGATGCTGAAACCCTAATTTTTCCAAACTATCAGCTGCCATCATACAAATTTCGGCATCAGCTGCTACCGTTGGTGTTCCAACAATATCCGCATCAAACTGCATAAATTGCCGAAACCGCCCTGGACCTGGTTTTTCATTGCGAAAAACAAAGCCAAGACGATAACTGCGATAAGGCTTTGGCAAAATTTCAAAATTCTCGGCAAAATAACGAGCAAGAGGCGCGGTAAGATCATAGCGCAAAGACATCCATTGCTCATCATCATCTTGTAGCGAAAAAACGCCCGCATTTGGACGATCTGAATCCGGTAAAAACTTACCCAGCACATCTGTATATTCAAAAATTGGAGTTTCCAGTGCTTCAAAACCGTAAAGTTCATAAACTTCACGAATTTGCGCAATCATTGTTTCAGTTGCATACAACTGTGCACTTGTACGATCAACAAACCCACGGGGTAAACGGGCTTTGGTTTTTTCTTGTTTTGATAACATATTTTTCTCTAACAACAATATATATTCACCGATAACGTGTGTCTATCTTATAGAAACAAACGCTGCAATAACTTTATCAACTGAAAACTGGTAACAATATGCATAAGCTTTTGCTTTTAAAAGATGCAAACCTTTACCCTTAAGGCAATCTACTGAAAATATTTGTACTTTCAATAGGAACATAGCCTCCCGCTCAACATGAAATGCCCGCTTAACATTCAATGAAAAGACATCTGTGCTTGTTGAAAGAAACCTCAAAGCGACAGTTGATTCTTGATAAATCGGAAGCATCCCCCTCAAAACCCCTCCCTTTCAGAATTCTTCAGATTTATTACAGATGCAAAAATCCTCAAGACATCAGTGTGCTTTGCGCTTGTTCTGCAAAATAATTGATAACATTTTTTAAATCAACAATATTTCGTCCAGCATCTGTAATAGAGCGTGATACAGAGG
Organism: Bartonella sp. AA56HLJMS; assembly: GCF_042197145.1. Lineage (NCBI taxonomy): Bacteria > Pseudomonadati > Pseudomonadota > Alphaproteobacteria > Hyphomicrobiales > Bartonellaceae > Bartonella > Bartonella sp. AA56HLJMS. The sequence continues at coordinate 75,959 of NZ_JBHIRL010000010.1, forward strand.
GAATAACATTCTGCCAAAGTCTTTGTGGAAATTGATTTGCTAGTTGTGTCATTGTTCCACCTTGAGCGCCAATACCCGGAACGAGAAACAGACTATTTTTTAACTGCTCGATTGTGTCTTTTGATTCAGATCCTAATGTCGCTCCTATAACCGCACCTATGGGGCCAATATTATGATGAATAACCGAAGAATGACTATTATAATCACAAATACACTGTGCAAGATGAAGAGAGAGTGTCTGGTCACCAATAAGCGCATTTCGTATTTGTTTCCCCTCTGGATTAGAAGACTGAACAACCACAAAAACCCCTGCTCCTGTTTCTTCTGCAACCTTTATCAGAGGAATAAGAGCATCAAAACCCAAAAAAGGATTAACTGTCATGGCATCCACCTTGAACGCACTGCTTGAACCAAGCCAAGCCTTACCATAGGCTTCAGCAGTAGAGCCAATATCCCCCCTTTTTGCATCCGCCAGAACCAATATGCCTTGTTCGTGTGCATTTTCAATCAGTTCTTTGAGAGCTTGAAGACCTTCCACACCATATAATTCAAAAAATGCGACTTGCGGCTTTATAATCCCTACTTTACCAACAACTGCTGTTAAGAGAATATCACAAAAATCTTTTAGACCTTTATAATCAAAGCTTAGTTTCCACGATTGCAAAACTTTATGGCTCGGATCAAAGCCAATACAAAGAGGTCCATAGATTTCACGATTTTTAAAAAAAGTTGAACGAAACATTTTATATCCTAACAAGGTCTCTCTTTAAACTTTTTGATACAATCAAAAAGAAAAGCATTTGTCAAAAGAATACAATAGCTAAAACACAAAGAAAGAGCTCTCTATACAAAATGTGCTTTTATTTATGAAACATAAATATATTCCCATTCGTAACGCTTATCATATGTTTATCGACCAAGACGTTGTCATGAGATAAAAATTCAAATTTATGAAAGAATATAAACAAAACAGCATCTATATTATAATGACCTCATAAAGCCCTATAGGCATGCCTTGTCGTTTTCACCCCCCTTTTTTATGATCAACAAAAACTCTCTATGAACGCGCTTTAAACAAAAGTTTCAAAAGAAAATGTCCCACCATGATGATCTCGATCTTAACTTTAGATCTTTCCTATTCCTTTTGGCGCATATCTATTCCCTTTTGGAACATAATTAGCCAAAAGGCATTGTATCTCCAGCATATTCAAGGAGATAAAACATGGAAACTCGCATTCCTGAAGACACACCATTTGAGACGAATTTTCTAGGAGAAACATCTCTAGAAGAAAAATATTCACTCTTTCACACACCCATTTCATGGTCCGCAATCTTTGCGGGACTGGTGACAGCTCTTGCCACCTCAATCTGCCTCTCTTTTCTGGTCGCAGCTTTAGGCTTAAGCCAAATGGATTTCACCTCTTCAACCCCATTTGAAGGCTCTTTCCTCTCCTTTGGCGTGGGTTCTGTTATCGTTACACTAATTAGCCTAGCCTTAGGAGGCTTTGTCGCTGGACGTTTTGCTGAAACCTCAGGAACGCTTCATGGCTTTCTCACTTGGGCTCTCATAACATTGCTGATGACCCTCCAAGCCATCCACGTGGTTTCTAGTACAGCAAAGATAGGAGCTAAAACGGCTCTAGAAAACAGCTCCATAGTCCAACAAACCGTGGACAGCCTCAAAAACAATATTTCCCCCATACTTGCAAACTTAAACAGCGAAAGTCTTGAACAGTTTTTTGCAAAAAATAGTGACAATGATATCAATTTTGACCAACTTAGGAGTGAATTGCGCACCCTTCTCAATAAAAGCGACATTCCTGCTCTCAACCCTGATCGCTTAAAACAAACCTATCAAGCTGCACTCAATGATATTGGTTCTGCGATAACAGCTTTCAAAAATGATCCTTCTTACTATCGCACCACTTTAAAAAATCTTGGTGAGCGCCTGTCCGATCGTGTAGAAGATCTCACGACAAAATTTGATCGAAGTGATATCATCAAGGCCCTTGTGACCGATGGCATGTCCCGTTCGGATGCACAAACAGCAGCCAACCATGCTGTTCAACTCTATCAAAGCGCAGAGGAAAAAACCGAAAAAGCCATCAAAGCCCTTGAAGAACGGGCAGAAACACTCTCAGACAATCTTGAGGATACGATCAAGGGAGCAAAAAACACTGCAACTAAAGCCACAAAAACAGCCTCCAATATGGGGTGGTGGGGCTTTTTAGGAAGTCTGGTAGGCGCCATTATTTCCAGTGTTTTTGGCTATTATGGTTATAGAAGCCGTAAGGACACTTTCATGCTTTAAAACGTCTACCTGTCTTCCTTTAAAGCAAATACATAAAAAGCTGCACGCATAGTGCAGCTTTTTTGCAAAATTTTCTTGATTTTTCATGCTTTTCAACACAACAAGAATTTTCGAAATCCACGTGAAGCTTTTATAAGCGTGAGAAACAAGCTTCAAAATAAAAGATTTTTTTCAATAATTCTATTTTTTTATGTTTTTCCTTTAAAAAACTTCTTAAATGAAGTGTTGACTCCATCGATTATATATATGCCATTACAGCATAACAAATATGCGACTCTTGCTCTATTTTTTCCATTTAAGCCAAACGAATTTCGCAGAAAATATTCCCCTACGATCAACAACTTTTCTCAATGTGGAAAACATATCAATCTTACATCTCATGTAAGAGGGAGCATTATGCGGTTAACATTTCATCCACACACAATATGAGAGAATAAGTTGAATTCTCTGATACAAAGGGAATACCAACCTACCCAATGATCTATTCTCAACAAAGCAACACTCTCACCACTTCAATACCAGTATTTTAGTTTGAGTATACGAACACAATTTACATTCTAGATTAAATGTATCAAATAAATAATGAACATAAAATCTATGAATAAACAATGGTTTAACTGTACATGCTTCAAACAAAGAACAAAATTCTATAATCATGCGTTATTAATTCTTTTGTAAATATTTTATACAGATATCAAAAATCGTACCATTGCTTTCAATACAAGAAACCGACATAAAAAGTTTCATATTGAATGACCAAAATAGTCTTTTACAAATTGCGATATTAGAGCAAAAACTTCATTGGCTAATTATACGAAAAAATAAAATAGAAAATGCATTTTAATAAATATAAAAGCAAATTGTTTTATAAAAGAATATGACAAAAACTGATAAATCAACTTATGATCATGTATTTATGATTCAGATATTGAGTTCAATTTTGCACAATCATTTGAAAAAAACGATAAGATTAAAGTTTATGCGAAACTGCCTAAATGGTTTAAAATTGATACATCTCTTGGATCATATACTCCCGATTGGACTGTATTATTCGAGCAAAATGGGCAAGAAAAACTGTATTTTGTTGTGGAAAGCAAAAGAAGTATTTTCGAAGACATGTTGCGCGTTCTGGAAAAAGCAAAAATCCATTGCGGTCATGAACATTTCAAAGCTTTGGGAGAAAATACCCAATATATTGTTTCTGATAATTATAAAACTTTTATCGATCAAGCAATTCAAAAAGATACCACAACAACTTGAAAAAATGTTTGGGTTATGGAAACAACCCTCCCCTGTTTTTTATAAAATGCACCTTTTTCCTACTCTATAATTTACAAGCTCTTCCTTATAACCAATTTTAATTTTTATTAAACAATCAAGAAATTATCGAACATTTTTCAGAAAGAGCTGCACATTTAAGAAAAGAAAATTATAAACTATTGAGAATACATTTGATACCCAAACAATCATTTAAGCATAAAAAATGATATATAAACAAACATTGGATTTTTAAGTCAATAATTTGATTTATAAAGATTTTCACATTTTCCATGTTAAATAATAAATGCAAATGGAGCAGGCGTGCACGTTTGTGTAGGTTCTGCTTTTGCTCTCATGTAGATTGAGTTGACAGCAAATAGACTCCTCGATAAACTCATTAAGATCAACTTAACTGATGGCTTCATTTTGGAGGAAGAAGGGTTGTACACAAGGGGACCATCAGCACTTCCAATCACATTTATCCCAATATCAAAACCACAGCCATCACAAACACATGTTAATTTTTAAAAGTCTGGGAATGGGGCGGGGACAATATTTTAAAGAATATCAACAGGGGGCATAATAATGCAAAAGAGAGATTCCTATACAAAAACAGAAAGGTATGTCATATATACCGTCATTATTTCCAGCATACTTCCTCTGCTGGACGGAAGCATTGTTAATATCATCCTTCCTAACCTTGCGCATTATTTTTCAGTCGGAGAAAATAATATACAATGGGTTGTAACATCCTATTTTCTCGCCACCGTTCCAGGGCTGCTAATGGCCGCTTTTGTGCAAGGAAGAATAGGTATCAAAAGCACTTGGCTTCTTGCAAGCTTCATTTTTATGCTTGGATCACTGGGGGTAGGATTAAGCTATAATTTTCCAACTATTATATCTGCCCGTATCGTTCAAGGTTTCGGGACAGGTCTTTTGCTACCCCTTAGCCAAACCATCATTGCCTTACAATTTGGACAGACACGAGTGCGCCAAGCCATGGGCACCATAGCCGTACCAACAGTTTTCGCTCCTGCCTTTGGTCCGCTGGTAGGCGCCTCGCTTGCTCAGTATGTGTCTTGGCGTTTGTTATTTTTTATCAATATTCCGCTTATTTTATTGGCACTCACCCTTGGAGCTAAACATTTAAAGAGCAACGAAACAACAAAAACAAAATTTAACTTATTTGCATTTTTAGCGTTTTCCATCTCCCTTCTTTCGTTTTTTTATCTCACAGAAGCCAGAAATATCAATAACCACAACACCCTCTTTATCCTAGCGCTTATAGCCGTGATATCTCTCATATTATTCATTGTTTCTAATCAGAAAGCAAAAAACAAATTAATCGTCTTTAGCGGATTTCAAAATGCGCGCTATACATTGCTCATGATCATGGGGCTCGTTGCTTCATTTCTTTTTTATAGCTTCCTCGTTTATTTCCCACTAGCCGTTGCCATGGAACAAGCCCATGAAAATAGCCTTCTCATCATCGGTGCCCTCCTTGCTCTGCAAGGAGTGGGTGCGTGGATTGGCAGGAAATTTATTTACCAAAAATGGAAAGAAAAATCTCCCTTTTTCATGATAGGAATTGGTTTAGTGATATCAAGCTTTGGGTTATTATGCTTCGGCTATAATATAAGCATGGATGGACTTGGATTCTTGCTAAGAGGCATAGGACTTGGCATCGCCACCATTGTCTGCCTTTCCGCCCCCATCCAATATGTCAACAGTTTATACGTCAAAGATACAGCCGTTATCACACGCATATTACAGCAAATAGGTGGTGCCTTAGGGGGTATATTCGCTGGCTTTTTGATCCATTCGCTGACAGAAGAATCCCTGTCCTTAAACCAAACATATATCGTATTCTTCATATTCTCTATCGCTACATTTTTACTGTTTTGCCTAGCCCTCCTCTTATCGCGTAAAGAGAAGAATTCCGATTTATGATATACTTTATTTGAACTCCCTAGCCATAACATTGGCAATAGCTTATAAAATCATACAGCATTTACCACTTTTCGAGAAACCAACACACTGAGACCTTGAACACAACCTTCATCATTTTTATGAAAGAACACTAAATCGATAAGCTCCTTAAGCTCTAAAATTGATCACCTCCAGTAACGTACGGTGTTTGTAATTTTATGATACCTCTGTGCTTTTAGATCCCTCTAAAAACCTCTTGAAATATGGGATTTTCTGATCAGACCTTTGCAAAGATCCACGAAATTAAGCACGCGTTTCAATGCGGAATAGTTCCATAAATGCGCTAACAGACGCCCTACAGAACCAGCATAGAATATAGAACCCACAATGCCCCCAAATGCTGACCATCTTCTGCCACGCATCGCGATGCAAAAAATCGCACTGTATTGCAAACTTGATAATGTTATTCCCCCCTTTTCAAAGTCATTGAATCACTATGCTTTCATAATCACAATAGGTTCAAATGAAACTGAAGCGACAAAAACAGCTGGTAAAGCAGCATCTTCTCTCCATTTCATTGTTAACTGTCATAACAAATCTCCCCCGCTTTAATAAAAAAGCCCTCTCTCATTGAGAAAGAAATTTTAAAAACATTGAAAATCATGAAGCACGATGACAGACAGCAAACCATCTCTAAAAAGACTGTTTCTTGATTTTCACAGCGTACTCTTAGATTTCTCTAACATTTTCCTGCCTTTAAATTTTCCTTATAAGTTTTACGGACAAAAGAAGCTTTTCAGAACTCTTTTACACATAACTTCATTGCTTCAAGCTCCCTTACAGACACGATAAACGTTTATATTTCCATCTACCAAGTATGCGAGCTTCACAGCGGATATCACGAAAACAGTCTTTTTATAGAAAACAGTAAGCTTTAACGGAATAAACGAGATTTTAAACTAGCCTCCCGCATTACTCATTACTCGATACCGGTTATGCAAATAAAGAGCGCCATCTACTTTTTCTGACAAGCAAAGAACACACACAACATTTAGTAACATGCCATTATTGAAATTCTTGTCACAAAACCTTCCGTTCAGGGATTATGCGCATTGCCTACTTCCTTCTCTCCAATAAACAATCTGCCAATAAAGAATGCTATTGCAGTTACGATAATACAAAATTATACTTCTGTTCTCATTCTATATTTTTCGAATTATCACACATTATTCCCCCCTTCACTGTTATAACAATGAAAGGAGAAAAATAAAACACAATATGGCATTTATCTTTCACAAATCTTATATAAGCCACAAAATTGTTGCGCGACTTTCTAAGCAAGGTCAGGCAATAAAATCATACTCTAAAAACCACTCAACATACCACTTTTTGATATTATAAAGCCATAAAATGCAATTATCATCTCCGCAAAAAATATCTCAGAAAAACAAAATCCCTTCTGCAATCATTGGACTACTCCCTCCAATGTTTGCGCACCATTATACGCATAACGAGTTAGATGACTTGTTTATTGCATCATTTGCTCCTCCTGAAATTCCAGAAGGTACAAAAATCCAAAAAGTTAAAGCGTGGCTACGTGCAATCAATGTAGAATGCAATAAACCGCTTGAAGTCCTTGGTAACTTGCTTGGGGATTTTTTAGAAAAAGAATATTATGACCCAGACCCAAGCAGATTAAATCCATCATTATATGAAAAAGTTTTACAGTTACAAAAAGATCAACGTAAAGTTTTAGAAACGTTAAAGAAAGATGGATTAGAATATCAGCGTGGAGGGCATCTTATCAAGAAGGAGTTGACCTCCACACAAGAATTGCAAAAAGCTGGTCTCCTCTCTACAGAAGAGCTACAAAAACGTATTACAGAGAAAGGCCTTTCAGCAGTAGAAATCGAAGTAAAAAGAGCATTAGAAAATATAGAAAAAGATCCAAGGGAGGCGGTTCTATTTGCAGCAAATCTGTTGGAAGCCTCTTGCAAAGCTTATCTCGACCACCATTCTATCCCATATGCAGAAAACGCCCGTAATAATCTGCCCGCTTTATGGGAAGAAGTCGTTAAGAAAGCTAAGATCCATCCCGAAGATATGAAGCAAGAAAACTTAAAAAATCAAGATCTAGATGAAAATGACTTAAAAATGATCGCATCCGGTCTGTATCAAATTGTGCGCGGTACTATAAAGTTAAGAAACAAGAAAGGTGCAGCGCATGGCCGCTCAGAAAAGGATTTTGAACTAATCAATCTCAAGCCTCGCCATGCGCGTTTAACTTTTAATGCCGCCCATTCTCTCTCAATTTATATCTTAGAGCTCATGGATCAGCCATAATAAAAACCATACACGACTACCAGCATTTTCTCGTGCCATTTTAATGCCTAAAAAGCATTAAAGGGGGGTGGCCGCTGCTTCTACCCTACAAAACCAAATATTTCTATAGCATGACAGAATGAGTAATCACACCACCCTATAGTTCTCCTTTTCCCCGCGTTTCTAGGCTCCACTTCTAAAGTCAGTGGCAATTTCTGTAAATGCAAAAGCCGCCCTTAAGGATGGCGAATGAGGATGGTGCAAAAGTATTGCCTTGATTATTTTTTTAAGAACAAACTAGCTGGTGTACTATTTTTGGAAAGCTCTCGTGCAGAAATATTATGATGGAGAAGCTAGTCATTATGATAAAAACACAAGTCTTAACTCCGTAAAGAGAGAAAATCTGAGCTTAGATTTAATTCCTACAAAGCCTTTATGCGCGTAAATTACGTACCTATACGTTCTTCCCCTACCCTACTTAATTTTATAATAAGACAGCTCCGTATAAAAAACAGCACTATTCTTACATACCATAGCCATTTTCTCTTTACAGGCTTTCTGCTATCAACATAACACTTTTTGCAAAAGGTTTGCATCATCACAATGATCATAGGCATAGGCTCGCTACCCAAAAAGCTTTCTAGGTAAAAATCCGCCTTAGTATTTAGTGGTATAGATAGTTTGGAGTTCAAGGAATTGTTTGCAGTTTTTTGTTACAAAAAGTTAGCAGAT
>NZ_JBHIRL010000011.1:0-21236 GCF_042197145.1 Bartonella sp. AA56HLJMS
TGCGCCACAACGAGCCAATTTTTCTTCTAATCTCTCAAATCCACGATCAAGATGATAAACACGATTGACGATTGTTTCTCCCTTTGCTGCCAATGCTGCAATCACAAGAGAAACAGAAGCACGCAAATCCGTCGCCATGACAGGAGCCCCTTGCAAATTCTCTGTTCCATAGACAGTTGCCGTCTGCCCATCAAGCTTTATCTGTGCCCCTAAGCGATTGAGTTCTTGAACATGCATAAAACGATTTTCGAAAACCGTCTCTGTAATATGCGCGATTCCTTCAGCCCGTGTCATGAGCGCCATGAATTGCGCTTGGAGATCAGTTGGAAAAGCAGGATAAGGTCCTGTTTTAATATCAACGGGCATAATTTTGGTGTTCTTTGGATTTCGCTTAATATGAATTCCTTGAGGTTCTATTTGAATCTCGAGTCCTGTTTTTTGGAGCACCTTAAGCACTTTTGTGAGATGATTAGGATTTGCATTTTTAAGAAAGACATCTCCTCCCGTCATAGCAACAGCCATTGCATATGTTCCCGCTTCGATTCGATCAGCAATAACGCGTACTCTAGCACCGTTGAGTTTTTTAACCCCTTCAATTGTAAGCGTTGTTGTTCCTTCACCGGTTATTTGAGCCCCCATAGCATTCAGGGTTCGAATAAGGTTTGTCACTTCTGGCTCACAAGCCGCATTCTCAAGAGTGGTTGTTCCCTTTGCCATTGTCGCCGCCATCAGCAGCACATGGGTTCCACCAACAGTGACTTTAGGGAAACGATAGTGAGCACCTTTTAACCCCTTTAGCGCTTTTGCATGAACATATCCATTTTCGATAGTAATCTGTGCGCCTAAAGTTTTAAGTCCCTCAAGGATAAAATCGACAGGTCTTGTTCCAATAGCGCATCCTCCAGGAAGCGAAACATAAGCCTCTGCGCATCGTGCAAGCAGTGGTCCGATAACCCAAAAGCTTGCACGCATTTTTTTCACCAGTTCATATGGTGCCCGTGTTGTGGCTATTTTTTGCGCCGTAAAATGAATTGTTCTTGAATTCACGCATTCATCTTTAAACTCTTGTCCATCAACGGCATATCCAACACCATGATTATTGAGAATACGAATAAGCAATTCAACATCGGCCAGATGCGGAATATTTTCTAAAGTGAGCGTTTCTTCTGTAAGCAGCGCCGCAATCATAAGAGGCAATGCAGCATTTTTTGCCCCAGAAATAGGAATTGTTCCTTGAAGTTTTTTTCCCCCAACAATTTGAATAGAATCCATCGTGTTTTCCCTCTTTTCCTTTGTGCCTGCCCTTCCAAAGGATTGTCCCCCTTCGGGAAGTTATGCTTTATTAATCGTTTTAGAACGCATTCTAACTATGAGAACAAATTATTGAGAAGTTTGGTTGCAAAAATTTACTAAAAAACATTTTTTTGCATTTTAGAGCTTTTTGCATTTTAGAGTTCTGGTTGTGCTCTTTTTCGGCTTTGCTCTTTTCGACGTTTCAGGTTTTGACGCAATTGTTGTGCCAATCTTTCTTGACGTCGTTTTGCTTTTTCATCTTGATGATTAATTTCATTTTGTTTTTGATGCATTTGTGTCATTGCGCAACCTTTTAAACAGTGTTGAGCTTCTATCCAAGCAACTCATAACCTTAAATATTTAAGCATATAAGAAACATATGTCATGACATAAGATACGTTTTCTTGCAAGAATATACAAATGTTCTCTTGCCTATTTTCTGACAATATGGCACAAGACAGCGCAAAGATTGAAAAGGGCTGCGGTAGCTCAGTGGTAGAGCACTCCCTTGGTAAGGGAGAGGTCGAGAGTTCAATCCTCTCTCGCAGCACCATTTTATTCTTCTTTTGCCTCTCTCTTCTTGCCCTTATAAGTCTTCCCTATAAGCCTAAATCTTTTCCCCAACCTTCATCGGCTTCATCAAATCCTCCATCCTTAAACCATGCGCTTCAATAGCCTCAAAATCAGTAGCTTCAAAATCAGTAGCTTCAAAATCAATGGACTCAATGACACGCTTAATCTCTAAAATGCCTTACGAACGGCTTTTGAAATTGACCGCCCCCCAAAGAATATCCCACCCACCCCCTTGCCTCCCCTTGCCTCCCTCCCCTTGCCTCCCTCCCCTTTCCTTGCCTCCCCCCTCTTTCCTTTCTGTAAGATTTGCCCTATCCTTGTCTTTACCAAGCCTCACTATTGCAACAGCTCTTGGCACTTGAGACGATATAAGCATTTTTATTTTTTCAATATTTTATTTCTTGAATATTTTTCCCCACAAGCTCACCCTGTTTGTAATATGCAAACAAACGATTTTACTTGATTCAATATAAGAGCGTCTGAATAAGAAGGGTTGAAATAAGAACATCTCACACTATTTCGGGCTCTCATTGAAATTCAAATTAAATCTCAATAATGAATTATTATAAACTCATTGTTTAAATACATCCCATTGATACCTTTATCCGCCCCAAAACGAATAATCTTATCTTTCTAGCCTCTCTACCCACCTCAAGCAACACAAGTATTCCCTGTAAAAATTAGAATAAGCTTCATCGATCCTATTCGTCATTTACAACAAATCTAACAGAGCCATTTCCAGAACCTCCTCTCAACGCCTTTCCCATTCTCCCCACCCCTTACCAAAAGCAAAAACCAAACAGTGATAAAATCCCCCTCAATAAAGCTTTCACTAAGCACCCCACGCTCCCATATGGCAAACATCTCATATGACAAACATCTCATATGACAGGCATCCCCATATACTAGACATCCCATATGGCAGAAAATTGAGAGCCTGCCTTTTCAAAGAAGATCCCTCATTACCAATTTTATACACTATGGTTTTCCACGTGCTCTAAGCCTCCCTCTTTCAACACGCATCTTTTTTATACGAATACTTTGATTGATACGGATAGCGTTATTCGTCTTGCATAAGAGCCCCAAGAGCGAAAAGCTCTCTCCCTCTGTTCTATTGAAATCAATCACCCCTCTTCGCTTACACTTCACAAGCAGAAAGATCCGTATGGCGTAAAACTTTCCAAGAAAAGCATATCTCTTCGTAAGAAGCCTCCCAGTAAACGAGATTATGAATCGTCTCAAGAGCTACAGCCCATGCCGCAATTTTGGCAACGGCCCCCCAATAGTACCAACTTACTTTTTCATAAAGTAAAAATAGGGTGCGCAATGTTTATAATCTCTGGGGAGTATAATCTACGGACTTTATAATCTACGGGGCTTGACCGTTATACCCCTCACGATATTATTCACAGGCGCCAGTATGAAATTTATGAACGCCGGCATAAAATGGCTGTGAAATGAGCTTAGAGCGAGATATCTTTATTAAAATTAGAGCGAGATATCTTTATTAAAACAAGTGCGTGAATGTACAACAACAAGTATATTTCATTTGGAGTATTTTGGATATTGCCTACTCTCCCCACCCTAGGACAACCATTTTGGCTACAGATCCCCTTATATATTCTGCATATTTTCTGCTGTCATACCTCCTCCAATAAGCTAAAACCCCACATATGCGGGGTTTTAGCCAGTACCACACCTTTATTTAGACACATTATGATCATTATAACCATTTTTATTAAATACGTTTTTACGTATATTTTCAACACAAAAATAACACATATTGATTTATTTAACAGAAATCAATTAAATATTCATGATAATCATTAAAAGTTAAAATGATGAAATTACTATTCAGAACGTACGTCATAATATTTATAACGTTTTTTTCTGTATTCATATTATTGGGTTGTACTCAAGTAAGCGATCTCGCTGAATACGATAGGCTTTACCAAAAATATGTCCATGAAAATTACACTCCTTTAGCATATTCTCAGAAATTAGAAAAAGCAAAAAAAGAGGTAGAATATTTAAAAGCGTATATGGAATGGACTGTAGACATACCCCATGACAAAAGTCAATTTTGGAGGCATTTAATAACATTGCCCAGTAATCCTCCAGAATTCAATATTTTTAAACATTATCACATATTGCTTGTTTTTTGTGGACGTTTTTTTGATTTATGGCAAGGTGATAAAACGATGCCCACACTTACCTTTAACGACTTACCAACAAGACTGAAGGATTTTAAAGCTAACGGGATGAAATACAGGAAAAATTGGGATTATATAGAAAATATTTTCCTCAAAGCAAAGTTTGAAACAAACTTTGATGATCCAATGTTTGCGTACGCAGAAAAATTTTTGGATTCCCCTAATGGCATTAGTCGAAAAGAACAAACTCTCCAGACAGAGCTGCTCATAATAGGCAATGAACTCACTCGTTTTAGAAACACAGCAACAATGTGCGTTATGGCTAGAGAGGTATACCTTGCCATGATGCCCAAAGAAAATGTAAAACCGCCCGTAAGATATAGCACTTTTGAAAAATGGAAGCAGTATTTAAAAAATCTTTAAACGGATCATAAAATGCCTTTCAAAATACTTCTAAAGAACCATTAAGCCCCCCTCACAATGACTATAATCAGGCACAAAGAGGGTATAAAAAACAATGTTAATTAAACAGTCTTTATTGAGAAGCGTCTTAATTATCGCTCTTTTAACAACGCATCTTTTTTATTCTTCAAAGGGATATACTCATTCGAATGAAGTGTTCTCTTCAAAAGAAATTACAGAAAGAGAGAGATTCTTCCGCATTTTCCTTGTTAATGGAAGTCGCTGGTGGGAAGAAAAATTCTACCAAATTCTCTGGATAGAAAAAACATTTTTTTTGGAAAACAAGCAGCAGTTATCGCAACCGCTCTATGAAAAACATGTCAATATAATAAAAAAATGGCAGAATATAATCAAAAAACGACATCATGTATTTAATACTCTGTGCACCCTTATAGAATTAGAAATAGATGCAATGCGACATGTGAATGAAGCAAAACACTCTCATAAGCATACAGATCTCTCAAACCTTATGAAACACATAGAGACATATCAAGAGCGTATAGTTAAAAACAAGAAAGAACTTGAGAAACTTGATCATGAAATTGAGATCTTATACAAAGTTATCATAGAATATACAAAATTACCATAAACTTTGATCTATTCATTCCATAACTTTATGAAAAGTGCTTCTCAAAGGGTCCCCTGTATTTTCAAGCGTTTTGAACTATCTATCGCCACCTTTAGATACAGAGTGCCAAAGTACAGTAACGTTATCATACAATTTGTTGTATTTTACCAACACAAAAATAACACATATTGATTTATTTAACAGAAATGACTTATAAAAGCTCATCAGAAACAAACGACAATAAATACCTTATGTTTAAACACTTTATTTTCTTCGCTATCGTAATAAGCGCTGTTTTATTTACGCATCATACAACGAGTGGATGTACAACAGATGGTCTTTTTGTTGGAAGTACTTCTCCGATCAATTGTATTTCAAAAGAATATATAAGACAGAAAATAAAAAAGAAGCTATTAGAAAAAGAACGCGAAAGAGAATGGTTAGAGCTTGAACAATTTTCTGTTAGCGCTTGTCTAGGTGGAAAATTTCCTGTTTATTATGGCTTTTCTATTATCGATTGTGTTTCAGAGGAAGAACTAAAACAAAATCGTCTTAATCAAAATCATTTTAATAATGAAATTAATATAATGAACTTATTCCTGCAATGGTTTATCGTAGCATTCGTAATAACAACGATAATGTCTGTTCCCATAAGTTTACTTTGGCGTTTTAGATTTAAGGTTCCTGCCTGTTTATTTACAATAATGACAACCTTGGCTATTATTGCCGTCCCTTTTACATTTGATTTATCGTCTCTCTTTTAATCTATTTTTGTAAAAAATATTTCTAAAATATTAAAAACACCCTGCATTTTTAAGCGTTTTGAACTGTATCTCCTCTCATTTAGAGACAATAGCCCCAAGTACAGCCATGCCACTCAATACAATGTTCACCATATTTCTAACATAAAAATAACACATGTCGATACATTCAAAAGAGATCAATTAAACGATCTTATAAAATAAGAGCAATACACAAAGTGGCTGTATTTAATGATAGTAAATGAAGACGATTATTATGGAATTCTTGGTGTAAGCTACGCATGCAACGATAAACAGATAAAATCTGCTTTTCGTAAATTAGCTCTGCAATACCACCCTGATCATAATTCTAGTACCGAAGCAGAACAAAAATTCAGAAAAATTTGTGAAGCCTATGAAGTTCTTAAAGATCCTCAAAAGAGAGCTGCTTACAATCAGTTCTATCATAAAACTTTTAAAGATAATGACAAGGCTTCTGAAATTAGTAGAAAGCAAGAGAACAGACGACAAGATAATACCGAGCATGTAATTGGTAGTATCATGAATGTAATTTTCATTATTTGTGGAATAATACCTATATTTCGTTTTTTACGTGGAATATACCACTAGGAATAATAAGTATAGGGTTATTAATTTTCATCAGTATAAAAGGATATTTGGTAAATATTGGTGCATTTATCTTCGGGATCATACTAATATCATTTATCAAAGTTATATGGAGAAGTATCTATTGATCAGTGCTTTTGAAGAGCTTTAAGATCAGTCCCGCAGTGAATTCACAAGGTGTGGTAATTTTTGATTTTCTATAACAAGGTAGTGTAGAAAAACATAAAGATTATAATGTCTCTATCCGTTCTTTTCTTATTCTCCCGTTTCCTCCACCCCTCTATTTTTTTCCACAACCTGCCCCCCAATCTTTTCCCCAACAAGCCCACTTGACTCCACACAGACTTTTTCTCATGCCCCTACATCCTTTTCCCATATCGGCTAAAAAAAATCCCCCAAGCCCCCGCAAAGCTCTCTCCCCCCAAGAACGAAAGCATAACGTACACCATTGTCACAGCAATGAAAAAGCAATTGGCCCATCATTGCCACTCCCCCACAGTACTCACCACAAAAGCACCCAAAATCACACCACCATATCTCTAAACAACTTGGCCTTACTCCCCATTCTCGTTTTCCCTTCCAGCATACCGCGCCGCCTTGCATGCGCTCCAAGCACCCTTTCTTCCCACATTTTCCCACCATGCCTTTCACATTCATGACCAAGCTCTTTGCGCTCCCTGCACTCTTTGCGCTCTTTGCTTGCACCCTCCTCCAACACAAAAACCAGCTCTTTTCCTCCTTGAACGTGCCTTTTTATAGGTTGGAACCTGTCTGCACTGCTGCTTCCCTTCCCCCTAAACCTCATTTTTGTTCTCTAGCATGCTTTCGTGTCACTCCAAGTCACAGGATAACGACCTGCCCCCTTCATCCCCACTATTTCCTCCTCATCCCGCTCCAACATTTCTCTTCCCAAAGCCGCGTATCTCCCCCTTTTCCATATCGGCTAAGAAAATCCCCCAAGCCCCCGCAAAGCTCTCTCCCCCCAAGAACGAAAGCATAACGTACACCATTGTCACCACAATGAAAAAGCAACTCAGCCCTTTCATTGCGGCTCCCCCCCCCCAACACTCACCACAAAAGCACCCAAAATCACAGCCTCCATACCTCTGAACACTTAGCCTTACTCCCCATTCTCGTTTTCCCCTCCAGCATACCGCGCCGCCTTGCATGCGCTCCAAGCACCCTTTCTTTCCCCATTTTCCCACCATGCTTTCACATTCATGACCAAGCTCTTTGTGCTCCCTGCACTCTTTGCGCCCCCTTATTTAGCACCCTCTTCCAACATATGCTTTGCTCTTTTCCCCCTCTGCTCTTTCCTTTTTATAGAACTTTGCCTCTCCTCAACGCTACACAAGATCCCTTTCTTGCCCGCCTCATTCTTGTTTTGCCCTCCAGCATACGTCTTGCATGCGCTCCAAACTCCCCGCTTTCTCCCTCCTTCAAAGCAATTTCTGTTCTTATATGAAAACCTGTCTCAACCGATTTAATTTGCTGTACCATCTTCTCCAAAGCCTCATTAAAACGGCTAATTTCATTTTCAAGCTTGCAAATATATGCTTCATCACGATAAGCCCGTTTAATCAAAGGAGGCATATCCGGCCAATAGAGCATTAAATCCACCCATTCGCGTTGAGAAATCCATAATCCCCCTTGACATTGTGCTTTATGTTCTGCTGGAAAGCTCTTTTGCATGAAATGAGGGATCAAAATTTCAGGTTTTTTTGTTTTAATTTCTAATAAGCCATTTTTTCCCACAAAAGCATCGGGGGAAAATCCTTGTCTGCGGTCATCTGCCAAAACAAAGCCAATACATTCAGGTTCTGTATGTGTAAGTTCCCCATAAAGCTGTCGTGCGATTGGTTCTAATTCTGTCCCACGTCGCATAGAAAGTGTTGCCCCTTCATCAACAGTTTTTCCTGTAATTCTTTCTCCCGCCAATTTCATCATCACACTCTGATAGCGTGACGTTTTTTGCCCTTGTTTTGTTCGTGCCATAACCATCTCAAACAACGAAGCCGTAATCAAACCATTACGCGCTTGCTGCCATTCTTCTGTTCCTTGAATACAATCGATAATGATTGGCATAGTATTTCTCCCCTTCTTTAAGGTGCTTTTTTGCAACATATTCTCTTTGAAACATTCATATCTTTTAAGATGCATTCCCCACTAAGAATGACAGCATCCTTAAATATTGTGCTGCTGAAATCACAAAAGCTTTTGGAAACGCCCCCTCAACATCCCCCTCCCCACAAGTTTCTCATCCCCTCCTTTTCCATATCAGCTAAGCCCCTCCCAAGCGGCACCCTCCCTAGACGAAAGCATAACGCGTGATATTTTCTCCCCGATAAAAAAACCTCTCGCCCATCATTGCCCCCTAAGGCTCAATACAAAAACGGTCAGAACCGCGCTCCCATAGCGCCTTCCTCTTCTTCCCTCTCAAACACCTTCCCTCATTTCCCAACATGCTTTCACATTCATATCCAAGCTCTTTGCACTCCCTGCGCTCCAAGCCCTCTACTTTTCCCCCTCCTCCAACACTCTACTCCTTCCCCCTAAGCCTTCATTTTTGTTCTCCAGCATGCTTTCCGTGTCACTCCAACCCCACTGAATAACCCGCTGCCCCTTCATTGCCTTACCCCCCCAATGAACCAGCCGGCAACTTCCCCCACACAAGCGCCCGCAATTCCCCATATATAGGGCTCTTTTCTTCATACCCCCCTTTCCCATATCGGCTAAGAAAATCCCCGCAAAGCTCCTCCTCCCAAGCTCCCCACCCCCAAGTCGTCCCCCCCCCCAAGAACGAAAGCATAACGTGCACCATTGTCACCGCAATGAAAAAGCACTTGGGCCCATCATTGCGGATTCTTTTTTCAACCCTGCTACTGCACGACGAAAAAATCATGGCGGCAATATTCTTCCTCCAATTTTTTTGCCATAGACTGAGCCACCTCTTGCGATATAAAATGTATAGCGTTGTGTTTTTGTGGTTCGAGTCTGATTAAATTTCGCGTGTTGCCAGCATAATAAAGTGGAAACCCTTGATAAGAACTCTTGAGATAACTTGGCATGTTTACCACCAATAATCTGTCAAGACATCACATGGGCGTAAACGATGCTGTTTTTCATAAGAGCCATAGAGATTATCTTCATAATCGCAAGCCGCTCTTTCATTTAAACAAGCATGATAAGCTTCACTATTCAAAATGAAGGGCTGCAATTGTGTATTTTCTTCATTTATTTCATGATTTTCGACATAAAAATCAGCGATTTGTTCCGTAACATCTTCAGCATGAGAAGTTGTCAGATCGAGTCGTAAAACTCTATAAACAGTTTCACATTCTTCAATCAGTTCGAGCACTTCTTCGATTTCGTCGATTGGTCCTTCATAAGTACAAGGATTTTCCTCTTCGCATAAAACGACAATGATTTCATCCTCTTTAACGAATGAAATATTTTTCATGATTTCCCCCTTTAGATAGTTGATAAAGCATAGCCTTGTCTTGACAAGACTAAATATAGCGTTAGTCTTATATCCTCTATAGGAGAGATGTCAACCATTTTATCCTTCATAAAAGATATATTTTAAATATCTACGGGGTTCAAATGACATATGTAAAGAAAAATCTATTATTCTTTGTTCCTCTCATGCCCCTTTGTTGTTCTCTATTTGTTCTTACAAAATTGCAATTATAAACACACAGGAGAGATAAAATGAGTGACATAATATTAATAAAACACTGGAGTCGCCTTGACTCAAAAGCACAGAAGGAAGTTATTTTGAAGCTTCGTCAATTGGTCGCCGCAAAAGAGTCAAAATCGCCTGTCTCTCTTGCGGAGAGAGTTTCGAAATAAGCTCTATAAATTCTTTATCTTCAGGGCTAGCCCCTTTCCCGTAAAGAATATAATTCATACTGATATTAATTTCGTGACAAATTCGCGAGAGAGATTCGATTGTTGGTTCTTTTCCTTCAGAAAGAATAGAATGAAGGTACCCCGCGCCTTTACCGGCAGCGAGGGAGATAGATCTTTTTGACCGCCCACTTTTTTCCAAAGCGATTCTTAATCTTTGACGCCAACCATCGATATTCATAATTTCACCATATAGCGCGTCTTTTTAAAAAAACACGTCCTTTTTATAAAACGGGCTTGCATTATCCTCTAAAAAGGATAAAATTAAGGAAACAAATTTTACTTTTAGGGGGAAATTTTTTTATTTTTAGATCATAAAAACACTTTAACCACCCTACCGGATATAAAAGACCACCTCCAAAGCTTCTGCCCAAAAGCAAGTACGTTGAGAATGTGTGGTATTCTTTATTTTTTCCATCACCGCAATCTTAAATCGTAAGTTTGCATGCGCTTCAAGCACAGCCAATCATTTATAAGCATCGTAAAGAAGCCTCTAGTCATCATCGAACAGAGCCAAAAGCAACACAAGTTAAATCCTTATTTGAGCTTTTATCATCAATAAAAATGTATAAAAAAGAAGAAAGTAGATTGCAGTATGAAACACGCTAATCAACAAGAAACTCCTCATTATGAATCGTCTAGGCTTCCATATGTTTGTTGGTATCAAAATGACTTTCTAGGAGGTGTACGTGGGATGCGCGCACACGAAATTGGAATCTATACGATTCTTCTCAATGAAATGTATGCCCGTGGCCGACCTTTAGAAATATCGAAAGAACGTTTAGCGCGTCTTTGTGGTTGTGACAAGCGAACTTTTGTTAATGTTTTAGAGATGCTCATCCAAGAGGGTAAGATTTTAAATTTAGCCAATGGATTATGGAACAAGCGTTGCGAAAATGTTTTTCAAGAGCGTGAAAAATTGCTTGAACAAAAATCCTTTGCGGGTCGTTCTTCGGCAAAAAAACGCAAGAAAATCAATGCAGAGATGCAACAACTGCTTAACGAAAGTCCAAAAGATGTTGCACAAAACTCAAAAGCTCAAAAGGCAGAAGAAAAGGAAACACCTTACGGTGTTTTAGAAAAGAAAATTTTGTTTGATGAGACAGAACCTTGTTTTTCCTTCGAAGAGAACTTTGAACAAAGCGATCATCCATCCCCCTCACCGGCTCTTGATTCACCTCTCCCTTTGCCTGCCCAAGCAGAAGCGGAGCAAAAAAACGCCTCCCCTTTAACTGCTCCCCAAGACGAGTTCACTCCCGCCCCTATCGCGCAAATTGTCACGGGGGAAAAAACAAAATCCGCCACCACTCTTCCCCCCAGCAATCTTCCTGCCTCCATCCCTCCTTCTTCCAACAAAAAAACCACAACCTCAGTTGCCAAAGGGCATCGTCTTCCTGAGCATTGGCAAGCAGACATCAAGGCGGCAGTTTCAGAAGGCTTGAGTGAAAGCCAAGCCCATTGGCAAGAAAAGAAGTTTCGCGACTATTGGCAAGCCAAAGGCGGCAAAGAAGCTCTCAAAGTAGACTGGCAAGCCACATGGCGCAACTGGTTTCGCCGTGAGATCGAACGGCAAGAACAGCAAAAACAAAGGAGCTCCTCATCTTTTACCTCTGAGAACAATGACACGCTTTACCGCAGTTTGATCAACTATAGCGACAATTTTTGACATCACACAAACAACGTATTTTTCAAGCAAGCGCGGGGACAAAAATGCTTCAACACCACAACAGCATCGGACAAAACAACACAGAACAAAACAAAAGGCGGCAAAACAACAATGAAATAAGCTCTTCACACCGTAAAACGAGTCAACATCGACCATTTTTCTCTCATCACAAAAGCGTTTTCCCCACGCAAGGACCCCAACATACACCCCAATACACACCCCAACAGGACTCCAGCATGCACCACCCCCTCACAGGCATATCCTCCCCGCCCTTCTTGCACCCCCTTCCTCCTTTCCGCCTTCCTCCTTTTCCCAAGGCGCCACTTCCCATGCTCTTGGCAAACAAACATTAACACAGCCATTTCAGAAGGCTTGAGTGAGAGCCAAGCCCATTGGCAAGCCAAGAAGTTTCGCGACCATTGGCAAGAAAAGAGCGGCAAAGAAGCTCTCAAGTAAACTGGCAAGCCCCATAGCACCACGAGACTTTACGATCAGATCAAACGGTGAGAACAGCAAAAACAGAGTCCTCACTTCTCACATCTTGAGAAAAACGAAAATAATATCACGAATGACCATGAGCACAATTTTTGAAATCAAACAAAAACTTATTTCACAAGCAGATAGAATAGCAGAAATGCTTCTTCCCCAAGGGCACAAACGAGGCAACAATTGGATTGTAGGCAACACACGTGGAGAGACAGGTCAAAGTTTATCGATTTGCTTGAGTGGTAGTAAAGCAGGACTTTGGTATGATTTTGCAGAAGGCACTGGAGGAGATCTTTTAGACCTTTGGTGTGAAGTCAAAGGCATTAGCCTCTCTCAAGCCTTAGAAGAAGCACGCGCGACTCTCAATCTGACACGCCCCAAACCCTTTATGGCGCCCCATCGTTCCTATCGCCGTCCACCGGTCCCTACAGAGCAGAGCCCCCAGAATCTTGTAAAAACCTATCTCCACGAAGAACGCCGCATTCCTCTAGAAATTATAAAGCGTTACCGCATAGGAGAAAATGGCAAAAAAATCATTTTCCCCTTTTATAAACCCGACGGCACCCTTGCTTTAGTCAAAGAACGGCTTGCGCAAACGGGAGCAAAAACCAAACCAACAGCCTCCCAATGTGAACCGATTTTATTTGGTTGGCAAGCTCTTTACCCCACAAACCACACCTCCACGCAGGCGCTCCAACAGGCACCTCAGCAAGCATTCCAACACACACCTCAGCAGGTACCCTCAACCAACCTCACCTCTACACAGGCACCCCAAAACACCGCCACAACCAACCCCACCTCCACACAAGCGCCCCAAAACACCGCCTCAACCAACCACGCCTCCACACAGGCGCCCCAGCAGGCACCCCAACACACACCTCAGCAGGTACCCTCAACCAACCACCCCTCCACGCAGGCGCCCCAGCAAGCATTCCAACACACACCTCAGCAGGTACCCTCAACCAACCCCACCTCCACAAAGGCACCCCAAAACACCGCCTCAATCAACCCCACCTCCACACAAGCGCCCCAAAACACCGCCTCAATCAACCCCACCTCCACACAAGCGCCCCAAAACACCACCTCAACCAACCACGCCTCCACGCAGGCATCCCAAAACACCACCTCAACCAACCACCCCTCCACGCAGGCATCCCAAAACACCACCTCAACCAACCACCCCTCCACGCAGGCGCCCCAGCAGGCACCCCAAAACACACCTCAGCAGGTACCCTCAATCAACCCCACCTCCACGCAGGCATCCCAAAACACCGCCTCAACCAACCACGCCTCCACACAGGCGCCCCAAAACACCGCCTCAACCAACCCCACCTCCACACACACACACCAACAGGCACCCACACACACCCCCCAACAGGCGCCATTTCCCATTCTTTCTTCAACAAACCGTACCATTGTTATCACTGAAGGAGAAATTGATGCGCTATCCTTAGCCGCCTATGGATATCCGGCGGTTTCTGTTCCCTTTGGAGGAGGCAGTGGAGGAAAACACAACTGGATTGAAAATGAATTTGATCATTTAGAATCTTTTGAAACGATTTTTTTAGCCACCGATATGGATCCGCCCGGAGAAGAAGCAGCCCGTGAGATTGCCAGCAGGCTTGGACGCCACCGTTGCTACCGTGTCCGTTTACCCCTTAAAGATGCCAATGACTGTTTAACCGCAGGGATCGATAAAGCCACCATAAAAGCCGCCTTTTCCTCAGCACAAAGCTTTGCACCAGAAGGTTTACGGCGCGCCTCAGACTATAAAGATCAAGTGATTGGGCTTTTTTGGCCAGAGCCTGAAAAACATCTTGGTTATACGGTTCCCTATCCTAAACTGAAGGACAAATTGCATTTCCGCCCAGCAGAATTAACGCTCTGGAGCGGTGCGAGTGGTGCAGGTAAAAGCCAATTATTATCAGATTGTATTCCCCATTGGATTGCACAAAAGAGTCGCCTTTGCTTAGCGTCTCTAGAAATGAAAGGAGAACAATCGCTTCGCCGTTTAACCAAACAAACGGGCGGCTTAGAACAGCCTACAAAAGAGACGATTGAACGGATTCTTCATTTTTTAGACGAAGGGCTTATTCTTTATGAACATGTTGGCAAATCAAGCGTTGACACCTTGCTTGAAGTCTTTGACTATTGTCGTGCGCGCTATGGCTGCGATCAATTTATCATCGACAGTTTGATGCGGCTTGGCATTGCCTCTGATGATTATGCAAGACAAGAACAAGCCGTTTATAAAATGGTTGATTGGGCTGTTTTAAACAGTGTGCACATCCACCTTGTCGCCCATGCCCGCAAAGGCGGTCTGGATAAAGATATCCCCAGCACAGAAGACATTAAAGGCGCCTCAGAGATTGGCGCCAATGCCTTTAACATCATCACCATTTGGCGCAATCGACCGTTGGAAGATAAAATCTTTGCCGCCTCTCTCGCACAAGAAAAAGCAGATTTAGCCAAACGCCCAGGTGTCATTATGAATATTGCCAAACAACGTTCTGGTGATTTTGAAGGCAAAATAGGGCTTTGGTTTGATCCCCAAACTTATCGCTATCGCTGTTCTTTTGAACAATCATTCCCTCGACGTTATCTGTAATGCCCCATAAACCCCACTCTCTTTAAAAACGCCTCCGCTTTCAAACGCGCACGTCTTGCTCCCACAGAAACAACAGGAAGGATCAATCCACAAATGATGAAAAACACCCAATCCTTCGCGAACCAAAGCCAGCCCAACCCTAGATTCTCTGCTCCCAAACGCAAACAAAAAAAGGTCGCTCCAACAACGGCGCAAAACACCACCCCCTTCAATAACCACAAACAACGCGTCACCACCCCATCTCGCCGCCCCCTCATATGCAAAATCAAGAACCACTCCAACAGTGCAGCAAACACGATCCCCATCAAGGACAGAAGTCCCCATGGTATGTCCATACTCTCCATCCCCCAAAGAGCTAAAAAAAGGACGACTCCTAAAATGCAATAAAACAGCACTTCCTTCAAAAAGAGGGAAACACCACAAATACAATAAAACGCCGCCCGCCACCACGGAATATCGAAGCGCTTGGAAACCTTATAAGTACCAATAACGACAACAATAAAAAGGTAGGAAAACACCAACAACAGCAAAAAAAAACAAATCGTTCGACATCACATACCCCTCACAGCAAGCCCATTAAAGATCACACCCATGAAAAAGAAAAACACACCCTACTTTAAGAACCAAGCCCCTAAAACACGTGCACGCCTTACACCCTGATAAATCAAAGGAGAAAAAAATCCAACAATAAAGGGCAACACCCTCTCATTCGAGAACCAAAGCCAGCTCAACCCTAGATTCTCTGCTCCCAGACGAGTAAAAAAAAGAATTGGTGCCAAAATGCAGCAAAACAGCACAAAATTCAAAGCACGCAACGACCTCTGTAGCACCGTATCACTTTGCTCGCGTATAAAGAACCCCAAGAGCACTTTTAACAATAAAGACAAGAGCAAAACCTTTAAGAATACCGCCCTTATGCTATCCATATCCCTGACGCCCACAGCAGCAAACCACAGGATAAAGCCCATCATGCAACAAAACATAACTGCCTTTAAGAACACTTGCCAAGCAACAGGCATACTCTTGACGCCCAGATGCACCAAACCAAGGACAGTTGCAAAAATGCAAGAAAACACCGCCCCCTTTAAGAGCAGCTCCCCATCAACAGCGCGCCTGCCCACGCCCACATAAACAAAACCAAGGTAGGTGGCAACAACGCCATAAAGCACCACCCATCTCCAAAACATCCACCCTGTAACAGAGCGACGCTTTGCTCCCTTATAAATAAAAATCAAGGCCAGAGCAAAAAAGCAGAAAAACCAAGACAACAGCCAAAACATCACATTGTTCGACATCAAATACCCCTCACAGAAAGAACATCAAAGACCACGCCCGTGGGAAAGAAAAATGCTCATTTTTTTAAGCCCCCCAACAGTACACGCACACACCGTACCCCTTCCAAAACAAACAAAGGAACGAATCCAACACTGCTCACAAACACCCCATTGTTAAAGATCAAAAACCAGTGCCCCCCATATGCTTGGCTCCGTTATACGCCAATCCAACAACGCCACCAAACACCAGCCCCTTAAAAAACATGTCCCATGCAACCACCATACACCCCGCACCCTCATAAGCAAAACCAAAGACCATGCCCAAAATGCAGCAAAAGATCAATCCTTTACAAAGAATGAAAGCCTAAACCCAAGACGCTTTGCCCCTAGACAAATAAGCCCAAGGATAAGACCAAAGACAACGCCAAAAAGAATGTCAAAGACCCACTTTTTTGAAAACCACAACCAAGCCAAACCAAGATGCTCAGCTTGCGCATAAACAAACTTAGAGACAGCGATAATAATGAAGCTCAACGCCAAATTTTTTAAAAAAGCCTTCCTTGTAAACCCGAAAGACCTCATTGCCGCATAAATAGAAACAAAGACAAGAGCAACAAAGCAGAAAAACCCCAACCACTGCCAAAACATCAAATCGTTCGACATCAAATACCCCTCACAGAAAGAACATCAAAGACCACGCCCGTGGGAAAGAAAAATGTTCATTTTTTTAAGCACCCCAACAGTACACGCATACACCGTACCCCCTCCAGAGCAAAAAAAGGAACAAGTCCAATAGTGCCCGCAAACACCCCATTGTTCGAGATCACAAACCAGCGAACCCCCATATGCTTAGCGCCCACATGCGCCAACCCAACAACAGCTCCAACAACGCCGCCAAGCAGCAGAAACCTCAAAAAAAACACCCCACGCGCTATCCCCTTACCCCGCACCCTCATAAGCAAAACCAAGGACAGGTCCAGCAATGCAACAAACACCGCTCCTATCACTAAAAATTCCCATGATATATCAAAACGCTTTACTCCCTTATAAGCAAAGCCAAGAACCACTACAGCAATGGCGCAAAACACCACAGCCTTGAAAAACACGCCCCACGATACAGTCCTACTGTTTGCTCCCACAACAATAAAACAAAGGACAGCTCCAGCAATGCAAGAAAGCTCCACCCCCTGCCAAAACACCTCCCACGTAATAGCCGGTCGCCCCGCATCTTCATAAGCAAAACCAAGGACCATGCCAACAACGCCGCAAAACGCCAGCCCCTTTAAAAACATGTCCCGCGCAACCACCATACGCCCCGCTCCTTCATCAATAAAAATCAGAGACCATGCCAAAAATGCAGCAAAAGATCAATCCTTTTCAAAGAATGAAATCCTAAACCCAAGACGCCTTGCCCCTCTATAAATAAGAGCAAGGACAAAGCCCAAAAGGACATAAAACACCCACTTGTTTGAAAACCACACCTGAGCCAAACCAAAATGCTCAGCTTGCTTATAAACAAAATCAGAGACAGCAGCCAAAATGAAGCTCAACAACACCATCTTGAGGAACAAACCCTTCGTTATACCCCGCCGCTGCATTACTTCATAACCCAACATAAGGAAAATACTGGGAATGCCATAAAACGCCATAGCTCGTAAAAATACGCCCCACGTCATCCCCAACGCCTTCATTTCCACATAAACAGCCACAGAGACATAGGCTACAATACAGCTAAACACCAATCCCTTCAAAGACAAAAGCCCGCGCAACATCATGCCATTCCCCCATCAAGTCATTCAAGGAAAATCCACCATGCGACAAAACACCCCTCTTTTCAAGAACCAAATCCATGGGGCTTCCCACACACAAGCGCAACAGTCCAAGTCACCCCCAAGAGCGCATACCCACACGGCACACTCCAACACATGTCTTCCTCTCATCCCCCTCTTTTGCCTAGAGCAAGCAACATTTTTTAAAAACGAGAAGCAAAATTAAAATTTTTAAGGAGATGCTATGACCCATAAGCAGAAAAAAAATATGCAAACCTGCCCGCTTGATCATCAAAATCAAGAAAAGCACATTGGTCATTTAAAGACGCAAGAAATCCCTGTTGAAACGCGTAATCCTTATTTTAAACCCAATCATCGAGAAAGTTCCAGCAACCCGCGCACCATCAATGCCATTGCCAATGCACAAAGCCATCCCATTGCACTTTTATATGCGAAAGGACATCTCAGCAAAGCCCAATATAAAGCGGCAGAACGTTTTTATTTTTACTGGCGTCAAAGCCAAGCCGATCTCCACATGAGCCTTGACTACACCCGTGAAAAGGTTTCCTGTAGCCAAGGGTACACACACCCTATTGAACGTCAAATAGAAGCCTCCAATCATTTAAGAACAATCAAAGTTCAACTGGGTATTCTTGGCTATTCACTGCTTGAACGCGTTATCGGCCATGGACAAGCGATAAAAGAATTAAGTTCTTCAAAACGCAAACAAAACTCCCTTGCCGATCATTTACGAGATTGTTTAGACTTGCTCGCATTTCATTGGGGATATGCAAACCATAAACATTTTGAATAATCCCCCTCCTCGCCATTTTAAGCGGCCTCCCATGTTGCCCCGCCCCCTCTAAAGAAACCTCCCCCACACGGGCTCAACCATTGAGCAGCTCTCGCCCCTATTTCCATTACCTTGCCCCCCACACCCAAAAGGACAATACTTCACCCCCACACATAATTAAGATACACCCCACACTCTTAAAAACAAAAAGCCTTCCCCCATATCAGTCCTATAATCATGAGGGGCTCTTAATTCGTTTTTGATTGAAGAATATTATCAAGATGCTTGCATGTATCATAATATTTTTAAATATAGTTTAATTAATATCGAGTCTTAAAACAAATATTCAATTGAAAAAAGTATTACGTTTTAATGCAAAATGACAAAATTTTTTGTAAAAAGTATTTTTTATATTGCTATTTTTTCAATTCTCTGCTAAGTATAATATGGTAGGTTCTTTAAGTATGATTTTTTTGTATTTAGTACGGCCTTTTAAATTTATTCTTTTTTGACACGTCCTGCGAGTCAATGTTAAAATTCTCCTACTTTTTGGTCCTCTGATTGCGACGGAGGACTTTTTTTTATAACTGTACTTTTTATAACTGTATTGTCTTAAATCACTTCCTTATGAGCTTTGTGATAATTCCTCCATAAGGTTTACCCGCAAAATAGATCATTCTTTTGTCAAATTGACTTGCGTTCCATTCTTAAAGAACAAAGATTCTTAACTCAATCTGATTTACAAACAGCTTGGATACACTTCCCTCTTGGTTTGCCATTCCCTCTTGGCTTCTATTCAGGTTTTTCCGCTAAACTCAAGGCGCAACAGAATCTTGCTCTGTCTTAAAGATTCACCACGCCCTTAAAAAAACACTTAAAACATATCCAAGGAAGCTTGCTTCATATCACCAAACCTCAAATGACCGTGTTTTACGGCATAACAGAATGACTTAACTATTGGATAACTTTCTTTATCGCCCCCCAACAGGTTGATGTATCACGACAACATATTGATTTATAATCATCATATCCCGTTATCCATATTAAAACCCGTTATCCATATAAAATTAAGAGACGCAGATATCATAGGGATTCTCTCATTTTAAATTTATTTCATGTTGCATCAATCAACACCTTGTCTTTTCCACATTACAAACATGAGAGACATATGAAATAACGCACTTCAAAGATTTCAAAGATAAAGAATCAAAATGCCTCTTATGAACACGCTCAAGAGCCAAAGGCTGTCATCATATGAGGCGCGAATAGTATGATAATGTGCTGGCTTTTCCTTATGAGAATTTAAAGAAAGGCTTATCCACTTCACAAGAGATTTCTCCATTATCAGATTTACCAATATCCCCAATCACCAATATAATTGTGATAATAAGATCACATAATGTTTTTTAAACAAGTAGGTAAATGTGCAACACAAATATATTCTATTTAGAACATTCTGTTTTATGTGAGTCGCGTAAACTCCCATTAAAAAACAAAATCCCCCATTAAAAACAAAATCCCTATGAGAAAAAATCTAAAGCGTGAGAATAAAAACATGAGACAAGTGTGATTCCATTCAGATATTGCTCTTTAACCGTTAAACCGAATAAAAAATAGATTCGGAAAGTATGTTAATCTTCCTAACTTAAGAGATAAACTAAGAATATAGACAACATCTCTCCTAACATTCCCCTTTTTCTAGCATCGCGTAAGAATCAAAAGTTATACAACTTATTTTGTCATATTATAAAGCACTGTTTTTTAAGGCGGTATTGAAGCAGTTAAAACAATTGAAGTGTTTAGCCAACGCCATCGCCCTTAGCAAAGCTAAAAAAACAAACTGTTGAAAAGCCGTGCATATCTTGTGTAAACACAAAAAAAACAAGAAAAAGGCACAAAAATATCTCAATTTTTATAAAAATACATCAGCGTCTTTTACGATTGTATTGACGAACAACCCTTATCACATAATCATCTTAAATATTGAGAATAAAGAATGAATAGCCCTCGCAAATACAGCAACCTATCAATAAAAATATAAAAACAAATCTTTTGGTTATCTCTGTTTCTTATGGAATATGCCTTTCCCTATGAATGTACTTTGGCCTCCAAAGAGTACATTCAATCCATGAAAAGGATGCACTCCAGCCCTTAAAGAGTGCATCCTTCCCCTCAACGGATACCGCCAAACCCTCATAAGGCAGTATCCAATCCATAAGAGGATGCACTCTAGCCCTCAAAAGAGTGCATCCTTCCCCTCAACGGAAACTGCCAAACCCTCATAAGGCAGTATCCAATCCATAAGAGGATGCACT
>NZ_JBHIRL010000011.1:21336-52695 GCF_042197145.1 Bartonella sp. AA56HLJMS
CTTCCCCTCAACGGAAACTGCCAAACCCTCATAAGGCAGTATCCAATCCATAAGAGGATGCACTCTAGCCCTCAAAAAGAGTGCATCCTTCCCCTCAACGGAAACTGCCAAACCCTCATAAAGGCAGTATCCAATCCATAAGAGGATGCACTCCGCGCCTTAAAAAGAGTGCATCCTTCCCTTCAAGGGTTTTACTCAATTTTCATCGCATCTCATTTTTATGAACCCTCATTTTTATGAATCCTTGGTCAAAGGCACAAAAAGAAGTTTGCTAGCAACTATTGTATCACCCACCTTATGGGATTCCACTTGCCTACAGAGCTTTCAAACTTTTTTACGCCTTCATAAAATCGAATCTGAAAGAATTCATTAAGGCAATTAAGAGTAAATTTTGTCAAAATATAGACAAAGTTTATTCTTTTTTGTGATTGTTGTATTTTTACTATAGTTATTTAAATCGAATTTATATATGATACGTATCGATATTTATTTATCGAAATAAATATAGGAGAAAAACTATGAATATCAGATATTTTTTCATAGCTGGGGCTATTACAAGTGGTTTAGCTCTCGCGATTCAAAAATCTGATCGTATAGTCAATAAACAACCCTCTCCTATTGTTGCTCCTTATACTATTGAGAAAACAAATTTACAGTTTGTTAAACAAGTAAGGGACACATCGGATACATTGAATATACTGAGAGTCAGTAATAGAAGCGCATCAGAACAAGCATCAATCAACGATATATACGATAAAGCAGAAAATTTATTGAATGCAATAGCTGGTTTTTTAGGATCACTTATTATATATTTCGTACAACTTGTTGCTACTAGAATATAAGATACAAAAAGTTCTTAAAGTAAGGTTATATACATTTTGTATATATTGTAAAATTTAAATAAAAAGGCCCTTTATAAAATGGGGCCTTTTTTAGTTTAATTTTTCCTTTGTTTTAGTTTAGTTTTTATTGTGTTTTTATTTTTATTGGCCAAATATCATCGCCTTCAAAAATGCCATTTTTACTTGTCTCACATCTCAAATGACAAAGGCTCTAACTCCCTAGCTTCGCTCCCATAGCGCTTTCGTTAATAAGGGTCCGCAATCTTCTTGTTCTTCCCAAAAATTCTTCTGTTTTCAAGAAAATGACCATGCATCTCCTACGTCATCGAATTGGCTTCCAGATCTCCATGAAGCAGACTGAAAAACACAAAAACACCATAACTTTTTATATCAATATCACCATACTGAAACACTGTTGAAGCTTAACAAGCGCTGCTTCATTGGCAAGGACTTCTTAAAAAGACAAAAAATACCTCAAAGGCAAAAGAGCTTAACACTGCTCAAAAATGCCATTTTTTGCCTTCCTCTCACCTCAAATGACAAAGGCTCTACCCCCTAGCTTCCCTCCCATAGCACTTTAGTCAATAGAGCTTCCCCATAGCGCCTTTAGTCAATGGACCTTTCCCTCATACCGCTTGAATAAGCGATAATTTATGAGCATTTTCTAACAAAAAAGAGACCGCCTTTAGAAGAGAGTAGAATTTATAATTGATTTTTCTCCTCTATTCTTGAGGATCAAGCCATTTCCAGTCTATTTTTTAAAATCTTGGCTATTATTCTTGATTTTTCGAACCCTTTATTTTGCTCTGGTAAGAAAGGTGTGAAAGCGTCTCAATCATGGCGCT
This sequence comes from Bartonella sp. AA56HLJMS, assembly GCF_042197145.1. Taxonomy (NCBI): domain Bacteria; kingdom Pseudomonadati; phylum Pseudomonadota; class Alphaproteobacteria; order Hyphomicrobiales; family Bartonellaceae; genus Bartonella; species Bartonella sp. AA56HLJMS. Next base: position 23,024 of record NZ_JBHIRL010000011.1, read on the forward strand.
TTCACATCTTTTAAATAAGAGTGCTTTCCTTCAACAGGAGAGTACAACACTAATCAATTTTTATATCCATAAATGCAGGTTCACCATCTTTAATATAAGTAATATCAGGAGCATGTTTTACCCCCTCTGCTTCAAACACGAACTGTTCATCACTCACATCAAATCCTTGTTCCCTTAATTCTTGTTTTTTCTCCTCGACTAATTTTTTATGAAAAGCGCGTTTTTGATTACACGTATTAGGGGATCTCACTCTGAAAAGCTGATAGTCCATGGCTATAGACCACTTCTCAGCAACCCGTTCCAGCAGATCGTAACTGAACTTTCCTTCCCTTTTCACTTCTTGAGCTATCGCTAAAGCGCGTTCCAAATGGACTTTTTCAATGGTTTCATCAAAGCCAAGCTTCTCCCCTGCCGTAAAACTTTCGTCATAAGAAGCTAAAGTCTCAACATCACCAAGTAAGGCAAGAGCAGCAAGATGCAGCAAAGCATAAGGTGCGAGCTCTATGTCATCATCCGTTGCCCAAGATAAAGAGTCTTTTTCCCAAGGGGGAATACCATATTGAGAGCGAAACATTTCATGCAAAGAATCATCTTCCATTGTCCATTTTAAAGTTTTATCGAGTGCTTTCTTTAAAAGCTGGACGCTCACTTTTTCTTCAAAAATTTCCAATCCATTGGGTACAAAATTCATAAATACCGTTGGCACAACCCCAGAATTATGAGGATTAATCGTCTGACAAGCCGCCGCAAAAATACCGCTCATAATTAAAAGTCCGCGATCAAAAGGCGAAAATTCTTCCACTCGTTTCTCGTTATAAAGAAACTGCACTTCGCGATCTGGTAAAAAGAGGGTTGCCAAATAATCTCCCTTTCCCTCGATTTCCACTGACCATCCCAAGCTTTTTAAAAGCCCTGTTGCACTTTCTATCGTGAGAATTTCATCATCATCATAATCGGCAGAGAACTCTTTTTCCTTTAGTTGCAAACGCCTCTTCTGCACCACGGCTTCATCTTTCCAAAACTGCTGCGTTGCAAGATCATTTTCTTTAAGCACTCTTTCCAGCTCGCCTTTCACTTGGAAATTCATTTTCATCCGTTTAAAGACAGAGGTATAAAGAGCTAAAACAAGCATGATAATGATCATGCAAATAACAATCATCACCCAGAATCCGGAATCTAATAGAAATACGGCTATAGGATCACTGTTCATTTTTCCCCTCTCAGTCTTTAAAAAAGCCCGTGCGACAGAGAGCTTATGTGCTCTCGCACTGAGATTGCTTCTTCTCGTTTCTGGATCTTTTTTTCCAATTTTCGCATTATGATGATGCAAAACCCAAATATCACCGAAATCAAGAAAAGTACACAGGCCGTTATGGCTTACGTCATAATAAAAATTATAATATTCCTGCTACCTTGCCACCCTCTTACCTTCCTCACATCTCAAATAGTGAAGATTTTCAAACCACGCCAATCTATAAACAATAGTCACAATTCAGCTTTTTCTTCCTAAAAATTCTCCTATTTTCAAGAAAATGACCCTGCATCCCCACCTTCAATAGGATTCATTTCAAAGCTTGAATGAACAAGGCTCCTAAAAATACGAAAACAACCCATATACCGCGCGCCCCTACGAGCAAAACCGTTCCTTCCTCACGCCTCAAACGATAAAGTAAGTCCCAAGCGCTCACTCTAGGCTCTAAACCCCACGGGCTCTTATTCCCTTTAATCAACACTGATCCATAATCGGCTTTTCTTCCACTCAATGCCACCCAACACTGCTCCTTTAAAGCAATGTTTTACGGACACCCCATAAAAAACACCAAAACATATCAAAGGCAAAATGGTATAGAGAGCAATCCCTATAAAGGCTGAATCTCTCATAATTTCTTCATTATTTTTTCCCTCTCATGACTTCTCAAGCGCTGTATCCTGTTCTTGCAAGACGTTTTTCAGTTCTTTTCTTAAACAGCGATACGTTCTCACCTGCTTAAAGACACCATAATAAAGTTGTAAAATCATCATAGGAATACAAGCAACCCACAGTGTCACGAACAGAAGCACGAGACCGAATATTGTAACAAGAATATCACTCCATTTTTCTCTATCGCCTTTTTTATACCAATCCTTTTGATCGGTTATTTTACCCCGTTGCTGGTTTATTTCTTTCAATTTTTGAGTATTTTTTCTCAACAAAAGCCACAATGTTATGAAGAGTATGTACAGAACTGGAAACAAGACCCAAACACACACTGTAATAACTTGCCAAAACGCACACAGAGAGAGAAAAAGGGGTGTATCCTGCCACCCTGTCAAGTTCTCTTGGCTACCCAAGGATGGGAAAAATAAAATCCTGTTGCACAACTCAATAATGAGCGAGAGGAACCAAATGACACCACACTCTCGCACAGAAAAATAATCTTTCCCAGAAAAATAGCGTAGTTCATTACAAAATGCTGAATAAAATGCTGAATTTTCCCCCTTCATTGCTCTTCCTTTTTTTATGAAAAATGCATTTCTTTATCTCATGCCCGCTTTTTTAAGAACCACGAAAAGTGCGATGCATGGCGCTTCCCTTATTTTCAACACCCCCCCAACTTTCTAAAAGCGCGGTTACTCTTCTCAATGATTAAGAGCATCCTCCTCATTACAAACGAAAATAGGCTCTCCTCTTTGCCTGATAATTTTCCAACCATCCCCTCTTCTTGTGTCACGAGAGCTTCTAAACATTGCCTCTTACCCCTCACGATAGCTACAAAAGCGCCTTGTCACTCTCTTTATCTTACGCGTTTTAGTAGCCGTCTCATTCTACGATACTTTCTCACCTGCTTGAAAACAAAATAATAAAATTCTAAAATGAGCATGACAACACCCGCAGGAAAAAAGACGTTTAGCAGAAATATCAACCAAAGGTATGCGATAAAAAAACTGCTTATTTTTTCTCTATCCTTTTTTACTGGATTATTTTGTTGATCGGTTGTGTGACCCCGTTGCTGGATAGCCTCTTCTAACTGCTGAATCTTTTTTTTCAACAAATACGTTAAGATGAGATAAAGCACCAATAAAACAGGTATCAAGGCAACAACACACACCATGATAACTTCACGCAGCACAAAGAGCGCCAAAAGAGCGCTATCCTGCGATACACTCAACGACCACTTGGATTCTAATGGGATCAAAAGAGCTTTATGACCTATCCCAATAAGGATAGAAATAAGACAAATGATAATATGGTCTTTATAAGAACGAAATGATTTTCCAAAAACAACAGAGCACAGTTTGTTATAAAATGTGGAATTTTCCCCCTTCATTTGCTCTTCCTTTTTATACAACTGTTTGTCCTTGACTTTTATAAGAACACGAACAATCTCTCAAGTAAAATTCCGTCCATTGTCGTCAAACAGAACACCCCCAGAGAACACTCGTATTGCATATTTTATGTTGCCAATAGTTTTGCCAATTCACGTGCTTGTTTTAAAAAAACACCTCTCAACACTTGCAAACCAACGCGTATCACCCCCATTTCATGAACAGCCCCCATGAAGGGGATAACAATAGCGCCCCCATGAATATATCCCCTTACTATAAACTCTATCACCCCTATTGTTTCAGTAAAAAATGTAATCCGGCGCCATTCATATACGCCCCCTGCGGCCTCTACAATAGCCTTACCCTCCCTTGTAATACGGGGCACGCCATAACTCCATTCCTCAACACGGACAACCCCCAATTACCGCTCCTACAACAACCCCACTCCTGCCCCAAAAACAGACATATCTAGGCTTTTACGATAGCCCTTATCCCTTGAAAAGACAGAAGCATTTTTATTCTTTTCTCAATTATTTTCCGCCCACTTAAGACATGAAAAAAGCAACTTCCATTGATTTGCAAATGATCGCGCAATAAGAGCATTTGAAATGAGAAAATCTTACAACTTTCTTATTCCAATTAAAAAGGATCAATGATCATTCAAAATATGACGATATATTCCTTTTTTCATTGGGGATCTTGCAAGCCAATAGCTCAGAATATATTCATCAAAGCGCTTCTAAGACAGAGAGACAGCCGCTACTTTTGAGATCAAGCATTTTAATATTAATGAAAGCACTAACATTCCCTTGCAAGTTTGAGGTGTTGTTTTGTCAACAATCTTGTTAGCATGGACTGATTCTATGATGATGCGATATCATTACAATTGCTCTTTATAAACAGCATAATGATACGCATCATTTTACTCACAATTCTTTATAAGCCTTGCGTTATAGGCTTGTGGGGAAAAGATAAAGGAGAATCCTGTTGAATATAGCAATTATTTTGGGGTCTGTGCGTCAACCTTCCTTAACAAGAACTTTAGCCAATTATTTAGCGGATTGCCTCATAAAGCGGGGTGCATCACTTCATTGGGTTGATTTGCGTGAACAGCCCTTGCCGATGACAGATCCAGATTATCATCAGCAGGTAGAGGCTAATCCAAGTGCTGCGGTCCGTGAGTTTGTCAAAACCATTGCCGCGGCTGATGGCGTTATTCTAGCAAGCCCTGTTTATCAAGGGTCTTATTCGGGTGTTTTAAAAAATGCTCTTGATAATTTGAGCTATAATGCCTTTTTAAATAAACCTGTTGGGCTTATCTCTCATGGGAGTACTGCCAAAAAATGCGCACAACCGTGTGAGCATTTAGTGCCGGTGGTGCACACGCTTTATGGTTATACACTCCAATGTCAAATTGCCTCTTCCAACGAAGATTTTTCCTCAGATGATGAAGGTCGTACTTGGAAAGTTATAAGTGAAGAGGTACAAACCCGTTGTGAAAGACTTGCTGATGAAATGTACACATTTTTAAAGCAACGAGGTGGGATTTAAAGTAATAAGGGAGGGGGCATGAAAAAAAAGGATGCGCACTATCGTTATTTAGTGGTAGGGGGCACTGGGATGCTTGCCCCTTTGTATCAATCACTAGAGCCGCAAGAAGTGATTATTGCTGCACGCTTTCTTTCCCATAAAGTCCAGCTTGAGGCATTGCACAACAAACAGTTGTGCGTGTCGTTGGATTATGATTGTGCGGCATCAAAGGCGCAATTTTTAGAAGCTGTGAAGCAATGGCATGATCTAAAATATTGCATATTATGGATTCATTCGCCCGCCTATGCATTTTCTTGCGCATTAATTGAGCAGTTGGCTCTTTTGCCTAAACCGCCATGTATTCTTCATATTTTTGGTTCCAACACGCATGATCAAATGATCCTCGAGTGCGCGCGCAAAAACAAGGTTGATTTTATCCCCATTCAATTAGGACAAAAAACAACGCCCAAAGGTTTACGACGGCTGCCCCATCAGGAGATAAGCCAACAGGTACTGGATGCCATAAAAAACCATATGAATAAACAAAACTTATGATCAATACCTCTGCTTTGCAAAGAAGCAGTGCCCCTTCAATCTCTATCCATACCCGAACACCCTCTTAAATAACTCATACTCTCTACATCATAGGCTTTGAGAACGAACAATCCCCCTCCCTTACGCCTCTAAACAGCATGCCTATATCAACAGCTCCAAAACCAAACGTTTTTCTATCCCTTCTCACACGGGCTTATCCCCCTCTGACAACCATCACAGCCCTTGACCAACCACACACACCATTTTACAGTTTCACGTTTTTACGATTTTAAAAATTCACAGAAAACAAGCAAACTGCCGATAAACCGCCCCATTAAAGCCTATCACCAGCCTATCATCAGCCTATTACAAACCTATCATCAGCCTATTCATTGCCATCAACCCTTTTCCCCCAACGCCCTCCATTCCCCCATTCCTCCATTACCCCATTCCAATTTTGACGCATTGCACAATCCAACCTTTACGCCTCCATTGACACCTTTTCTCCCCAACCGCCCCACAACCCTCACGGCTCTTGACCAATCACACACCATTTTACAGTTTCACGTTTTTACGATTTTGAAAATTTACAGAAAACAAGCAAACTGCCGATAAACCGCCCCATTAAAGCCTATACAAGCCTATTACAAACCTATCACCAGCCTATTCATTGCCATCAGCCCTTTTCCCCCAACGCCCTCCATTCCCACTTCCCACATTCCAATTTTGACGCATTGCACAATCCAACCATCCTCCATTGGCACCTTTTCTCCCCAACCGCCCCACAACCCTCACGGCTCTTGACCAATCACACACCATTTTACAGTTTCACGCTTTTACGATTTTGCAAATTCACAGAAAACAACAAAACTTCCGATAAACCGCCCCATTAAAGCCTATCATCAGCCTATTACAAACCTATCACCAGCCTATTCATTGCCATCAACCCTTTTCCCCCAACGCCCTCCATTCCCACATTCCCCCAACGCCCTCCATTCCCACTTCCCACATTCCAATTTTGACGCATTTCACAATCCAACCATCCTCCATTGGCACCTTTTCTCCCCAACCGCCCCACAACCCTCACGGCTCTTGACCAATCACACACCATTTTACAGTTTCACGTTTTTACGATTTTGAAAATTTACAGAAAACAAGCAAACTGCCGATAAACCGCCCCATTAAAGCCTATACAAGCCTATTACAAACCTATCACCAGCCTATTCATTGCCATCAGCCCTTTTCCCCCAACGCCCTCCATTCCCACTTCCCACATTCCAATTTTGACGCATTGCACAATCCAACCATCCTCCATTGGCACCTTTTCTCCCCAACCGCCCCACAACCCTCACGGCTCTTGACCAATCACACACCATTTTACAGTTTCACGTTTTTACGATTTTGAAAATTTACAGAAAACAAGCAAACTGCCGATAAACCGCCCCATTAAAGCCTATTACAAACCTATACAAGCCTATCATCAGCCTATTCATTGCCATCAACCCTTTTCCCCCAACGCCCTCCATTACCCCATTCCCCCATTCCAATTTTGACGCATTGCACAATCCAACCTTTATGCCTCCATTGACACCTTTTCTCCCCATATCCTCCCCATAACCATCACGGCCCTTGACCAACCACACACCCTATTACAGTTCCACGTTTTTACGATTTTGCAAATTCACAGAAAACAAGCAAACTGCCGATAAACCGCCCCATTAAAGCCTATCATCAGCCTATTACAAACCTATCACCAGCCTATTCATTGCCATCAACCCTTTTCCCCCAGAGATCAGCGTAAAATAAGAAAAACAATCGATGCCCTCCTCCCAAGCCGTGAAGAAATGGCATGATCTAAAACTTACGCCTCCCCCATGACACGAGCACTACATGCGCTTTTTCAGCGCTGCGTTTAATTGTTTGGTAACCTTGTAATACGAGATCAAACGCTTGATAAAAGAAATATACAGTGCCACAATGGGTATTGTTAAGAAAAAATCAAAAACACCCCCCAGCAGAATGATCAAAATCACCGTCCAAAATGCCGCTATTTCGTAATGCATTTTATCCCCTTCCCTTTATAAATTGATTGATTGGGTTGCTTCAGTCACTTCTTCCAACTGCTGAATCTTCTTTTTCAATCGATGAGTTAAAATTTCACGAAGGATCACAACAACAGGGATCGTTGCAAAAATACATACCGATAAAAAAAACCAGAAAAACAAGAGAATGATAATATATTCAAATCTGCTCTCATCTACCTTAGCAGCTATCCCTTTAGAGAAAATCACATAGACATAAGCTTTGAAAAACATAATGATGAAAGAGAGGCATGCGTGGAGGATATAATCTTTGCGTGAAAAAGCGAGCCATTTTTTTAACGAATAGAAACTTATCTGTGTTTCTAGTGCTAAGTTTTGCGGCACTCTCTCTTTTTCTTTTCCGCTTTTTTCAAAGAAACAAAAATGCTGCGGCTGTTCTTTCATCAAACGTCTTTGTTTTTTCACTCTGTAATAGAGCCTCAAACGCTTGATTAAAGAATAATAAGGCGCCACAATAATCATATTCACAAAAATGGCAAAAACTGTAACTGCATTTAGAAGAAAATATCCAACCGGCAGAAACAAAATAAAAAACGCGATCTCACCCCTCATGCGTATAACCTCATTGATTAATCTCTTGCTGCTTTATTTTTTCTTTTAGTTTTTTCTTTATTTTTTCCAATTTACGCTCTTTAAAACGACAAATGCCCCACAAAATAGGAAGGGGTGTGAGAAGACAAAACCATATCAACACTGGTAAGAGAAAAATAAGAGAACCAATTCCTTCCCATCTTGTCCATTGCAACGGCTGTACCAGAGATTTTGCACCCGCAGGAACTTCTAAAGCCATCATGATAAGGCATGTACAAAACATGATAAAAAAGCGGTGCCCTATTATTTTACACCGTCCCACCCCTTTACGCCTTTCCACTGAAGACACCATAAATTTTCTAAATGAAAAGAAAGACTCTTCAAATGTTGCTTTTTTCTCCTGCATTGTTCCCCTCTGCTTTTACACTTCGCGCTTTTTACGCTCTATTTTTAGGTTTAAGCTCTTTTTAATTTATCTAAACTCTTTATTTTTTCTCAATAAATTTTTTCATCAATCCTAATTTCTACATCCATATATTCTAACTCCCCATCCTTTATGTAAAGAATATGAGGACGATAGTTTTTTCCATCAACCTCACAAATTGCGTCCTTTTCGTAAACAAAATATCCCTGTTGCCTTAATTCTTGTCTTTTTTCCTCGATCAAATTTTCATAAGAATCTCTTCTTCTATTGCACAAATTGGGATCTGTAGCTCTAAAACATTCATAGCTTTCCACCTCCATGGAAAAATCCTTTGCCGCCTGTTGAAGCAAATCGTAACTGGGTTGCTTTGTCTTTTCTACCGCCTGAGCAATCACCATTGCGCGTTCCAGATGCTCCTCTTCGATGCTTGTTTCAAAGCCCAGCTTCTCACCTTCCATAAAGCTTTTCTGATAAGAGTGTAAAGTTTCAACATCGCCCATCAAAGCCAGAGCCGCAAGATAACGCAAGGAATAAGAAGCCAACCGAGGGACCACAGTTTTGTTTTCCCAAGGCAGGATTCTATATTGAGAGTGAAGCATCTTGCCAAGATCAACCTCAGTCATTGCCTCATCTAAAGCTTTCTCGAGTGCACGACGTAAACATCCAACGCTTACCTTTTCTTCAAAAATTTCCAACCCCTTCACATCAAAACTCAATTCAAGAGCAATCAAGCCTCCAGAATTATAAGGGTCTATCGTTTGGCAAGCCGCCGCATGGATACCAGAAACCACCGCAATTGCACAATCAAATCGCGGATACCCCTTCTCAGCATTATAAAGAAACTGCACTTCACGATCTGGTAAATAATAGGTGGCCAAATGATCTCCTTTTCCTTCAATTTCCACCTTCCACCCCAAACTCTTTAAAAGCGCCGTTGCACTTTCCATCGTTAAGATTTCTTCATCAGAAAGAGAAAACTCTTTTTCCTCAGATAACAGCTTAATCATCGGCATTGCTCCACTAGACGGCTCAAAAGCGACAGGTTGTTCAAGCACGCGGCTTAATTCTTTTGTCACTTGGCAATACAGTCTCACCCGCTTGAAAGTAGAGTAATACAATGCCCAAATAAACATCATGACCACAGCAGAAAGCAGCGTGAAAAGCGTCAAGCCCATACCCCACGAGAGTACAACAATAATATCCATCATTTTAATATCTATCATTTTCTCCGCCCCTTCATGCGCTGTTTTGTTGAGAAGCGGTTTTTCTCCGCTTCCAGATTGCTTGCTCCAACATATCGATCTTTTCTTTCAACAGAACCGTGAAAATGATACGAACCACAAAGGCAACAGGGATGAACAAAAAAATAAACCATGATATAAGCTCCATAATTAACGAGAGAGCTGCCACGACATCCCCTTCCCACTCCGCCAACTTCCACCCAAGCAACATGGGTACGAAGCGAAGAGCCATTCTTAAAGCTGCCACAATGAAAGCAATACAAAAGATGACTTTATAATTTTTGCGTGTCAGAAACGCTTCTTCAAGCGCAAAAGTCCGTGGTTCTTTATCCAATGGTGAATTTTTTCCATTGCCCCTCATTTTTTATCCCTCATTTGTTTCAATTTTCAAGCCATTTTCATGAACCAAAGCTTTCGTCCTCACAATGAATGAGAGTTCATCAATATCAAGCGCTTGTATCCCTCATCTTTTATAAAGACAATATCAAGGGTGCATTTTTTTCCATCACCTTCAAACATCACACGAATAGAAGGTCTCTCCTACAACGCATGAGAATATATAAAGACCAGTATTCATTTTCTGCCCGCCCTTCACGCGCTGTTTTGTTGAGAAGCGGTTTTTCTTCGCTGCCAGATTTCTTGATCCAACATATCGATCTTTTTTTTCAACAAACGCGTAAAGATGATACGGACCACAAAGGCAACAGGAATGAGTACAAAAATTAAATCTAATATAACCTGCACGATGCAAAAGAGAACTGTTATGACATCCCCTTCCCACCCCGCCAACTTCCACTCAAGCCACATTGGTATGAAGAGAGCCGTTCTTAAAGCTGCCACAATGAAAGCAATGCAAAAGATGACTTTATAATTTTTGCTTGTCAAAAACGCTTCTTCCAGCGAAAAAGACCGTGGTTCTTTATCCAATGGTGATTTTTTTCCCTTGCCCCTCATTTTTTATCCCTCATTTGTTTCAATTTCTAAGCCATTTTCATGAACCGAAGCTTTCGTCCTCACAATGAATGAGAGCTCATCAATATCAAGCGTTTGTATCCCTCATCTTTTATAAAGACAATATCAGGGGTGCATTTTTTTCATCAACTTCAAACATCGCACGAATAGAAGGTCTCTCCTACAACGCATGAGAATATATAAAGACCAGTATTCATTTTCTGCCCTCCCTTCACACGCTGTTTTGTTGGTAAGCCGTTTTTCTTCGCTGCCAGATTTCTTGATCCAACTTATCAATCTTTTTTTTCAACAAACGCGTAAAGATGATACGGACCACAAAGGCAACAGGAATGAGCACAAAAAGAAGCATTGATATAAAAACCAATATTAATGTTAAAATGAACAGGATATAATTCCACCACCCTGTCAAATCCCACTTAAAAAACATAAAGAATGCCATTATAAAAGCTGACACAATGAAAGCAATGCAAAAGATGACTTTATAATTTTTGCTTGTCAAAAACGCTTCTTCCAGCGAAAAAGACCGTAACTCTTCATCCAATGGTGCATTTTTTCCATTGCCCCTCATTTTTTACCCCTCATTTGTCTCAATTTTTAAGCCATTTTCATGAACCGAAGCTTTCGTCCTCACAATGAATGAGGGTTCATCAATATCAAGCGCTTGTATCCCTCATTTTTTATAAAGACAATATCAGGGGTGCTTTTTTTTCATCAACTTCAAACATCATGTTTTCATCACTCACAGTGTACCCCCTATTATCTTAAGGCTTCTCTTTTCTCCTCGATCAAATTTTCATAAAAATATCTTCTTCTATTGCACAAATTTGGGTCTCTGACTCTAAAATTCTAAGTGCTCTTTTTATTTTCAGGAAGATAAGCTGCTTTCCAAAGAAGAAGCAAACGAGTGCAAGAAAATCGTAACGAAGTTGCTTTGTCTTTATGACGATTTAAATCATCAACAAAACCGGCCCAAATAGATTTTTTCGATATTTTTTTTCAAAACCCAAACTTTCATCTTCCATAAAGCTTTTATGAGAAAGCTGCCAAATGTTAACATCACCAAGCAATGTCAAAACCACAAGGGTGTGCAAGTAAAGAAGAAGCCACTTGAGAGATAGAACAATTTCCTTTCCCCAAGGTGGTGCCCCCATATTGAAAGCCCAAACACGCGGCCAAGATCAACCTCAGTCCCAGATCAACCTCATTCATTGCCCTCATCAAAAACTTCCTCAAGTACACAGCATAAATGCCTTACGCTTACCTCTTCCTCAAGAAATTTCAATCCCTTTGCCTTAAAATCCACCCCTTTGCCTCAATGCCTCGTTGTCAATCTGGCCCCCCCAAAAATGATAAAGCCCTAAAATGATAAGGATTAATCATTTGGCAAGCCGCCGCATGGATACCAGCGTCTCTCACAATTCCATAACCAAATTGCACAAAACCTTTTTCATCCAGAGATGAGAAACTGTCCTTAGCGGTCTCGTAAATAAATAACAGTCTCGTAAATAAATAGATGTCCCTCTTTTCTTTCAATTTTCCCCCTCCACCCCAAGCTCTTTAAAAGCACTGTTACACTTTCTATGGAGCAAAACGTGTGCTTTTGGCTCACCTTCTCTATGCGTCTTGCCTCTCCACCTGCAAGAAAATGGGCTTTTTTTCCCCAAACACCAAAATATCTTTTGCTTTAAGTATAGATTTTTCGCTCTCAATATCGCTTGGTAAGACACATTTTTATGCTTGATAAAAAGAAAATAAGTTACAAGATTTTCTCTCTTTAAGAGAACAGAAACAGCAAGTGAAACCCAAGAGCAGCCTCTCTTCACTTTCCCCTCAGCACTCAAGCAAGAATCCTACTCAAGCAAGAGCCTCAATTCTTTTCAAAACACGACACAAATATAAAAAGGCATAAAACGAGAAGTGTCCCCCATGCTCCTTAATGAACAAGTCAAAGGCAAGGCTCAATAAAAGCCCTCTTCACTTTCCTCTCAGCACTCAAGCAAGAGCACCAACTCAAGCAAGAGCCTCAATTCTTTAAAAAAACACGACACAAATATAAAAAAGCATAAAACGAGAAGTACACCCATGCACCTTAATGAACAAGTCAAAAGCAAGGCTCGAAAAAAAGCCTCTCTTCACTTTTTCCCCTCGCTCACTTCCCCTCGCTCACTTCCCCTCGCTCACTTCCCCTCGCTCACTTCCCCTCGCTCACTTTCCCCTCACTCACATCGTATAATATGACGGGAGCTCCTTTCTGCTCAACCTCTTCTTCTAATTGCCGTATCATTTTGTTCAACTGACGTGTCACGATAAAACGCATAATAAAAACAATCGGTAAGAATAAAAAAGTACAGGCAAGCAGCCATGCTAGTGGCTCGAATACGACAAGAGAAACAAAGTCCTGCCCTCTCCATATCTTAACGACAACAGTTATAACTATTGGAGCAGTCGCCATGACCGTAGAAAGATAGAATATTTTTTTATAGTCTTGCCAAACAAGAGAAAGCTGTTTTTTATCAAACATTCTGCTGCTTTTTTATTTTGGGGAGATCTGTCTTAAGGCGATATCGCGTTCATTAAGCACGCATTTCAGTTCCTTTTTCACGCGACAATAAAGCCTCGCACGCTTGATAAACAGGTAATAAATGACAACGATTGGCGCCCATATTAAAACATTTAAAAGCGTAAAGAACAGGAAATAACAGGCTATTAATGTTATAAGACTACTCGTCATTTTGTCCCCCTACCACATTCTGCATACGAATTGCCTGATCGCGTTGTTGTATCGCTTCTTCCAATTGTGGAAGTATTTTGTTCAATTTTCTCGTTAACTTCATGCACATGATCCCAATGATCGGAGAAAAGAGAAGAATCCCTAACCATAGAAGGCCATAAATAATGCGACCTATTGAAAACCGCGGTATTATAAAACTGACCATACTATCCTTCCACCATACCAAATGTACGATAGAGAAAGCAAATTGCAAAACGGTAAAGAGGATAAAAATAAAAAGAATTATTTTACATTCTTTTGAATAAAGAGGCAGAGATTCTTTAAAATTAAGAAAGCGTATTTTCGCATCAAGGGTCTTATGCGTGAGATTGTGTCTTTTCATTTCTCCCAGATCGTTGCGCAACTGTTGTATGGCTTGCTTTTGTTGCGTCGTACTCTTTTTCACGTCTTGAGCGAGTTTAAAAGACAACTTCATATGCTTGATCAACAGGTAAGGAAGCCTGATCATAACCATAAACATTAAAATGGCAATAATGATGCCCCCTAAAAAAGCCAAATGTTGTAGTATTATAATGCTCACTTTTTTCCCCTATCACATTGATGTGAAATTATCATTTTCATTCTCTTCTCAAACAAATGTTTCTAATCTCTTTGCTGTTTTTTTCACGCCATAATGAAGGAAACTATGGAGAATTAAAATAACAGGCAAAGTGATAGCACTACAGACCAAAATAAACAAAAACGGCAGCGCAATAATCAATAACAAAAAAAACAATGGATCATTGTGTGAAACAGTCGCATATCGTGCAATAAAGGACAAAAAAAGCGTAGCCCATATAAAAAGCGCAACTGCAATGAAAGCCATCCAAGAGATTATTTTATAGTCCTTTTTTGAGAGAAGCAAAGATTCTTGAAAAGAAAAAACTCTAAACTGTGTTGCAAGAACTGTATTCTGTCCTCTACCCTCTGCCTGATTATGCCTCAAATTCTGCGCTGTCCCCTTTTTTAATTTTCTTCGCATCTTACATAACAGTACTGCCCGTTTTATCAAAGAATAATAAATGGACAAGATGGTCTTCACGGTAGAAAAGAGTATCATGCTCCACGCAGAATAAATAACGATAACTATCCCTAAGGAGATCAATAATGTAGTTATTAAAAGAGGCATTATAGAAGTGATCACTTTTCCCCCCTATCATATTTTGTTGAGAGATTGGTTGTCTAGCTGTTGCTGCTCTGGCAATGTTTCCCACAGCTTCATCATTTCCTTCGCATCCCGTTTAGAAATGGCGTTAAAAATAGAAAAGAGCGGAAACAACACGAAAAGGACGCCAAAAATTATTTGCGGTAAGAGACATAAAAAAGCCCAAACACCATTCCACCCGAAGTTACGAAGAAATTCGATCGCAGGAATCTGTATAAAACTCTGACTCATTTCTTGAAAATCTTCTTGTTTCATTTTTCCCAGTGCTTGGAGCTGTTCCTTGGATATAACGTGAAAAAATTCCAAAGGTCTCATATAGGCAGACGCGGAAAAAAGCACCAACAAGAGGATAGCCAAACAACAAATGATGATATAATCGCCTGTTGAAAGAGCCGTCAATTTTTTGAAAGCTTCTGATTGATCCAACACTGGCTGCGATACAAAAGCCTTATCTCCCTTATGGGCAAATTGATGTTGTGATTTATCTTCGATCATACGGATACTCCCCCCACTTCTAAAATTCCCACTCTTCAATATTCGATAGCACGCCACCAGCGCGGTAAATTCGCTTAGCACCCTTCTCAGAGTAAAGCAAGCACTATAATCTCCCTTCTAAATATTTTATTCATTTGCCCTATACGCGCTTATACATGCGCACTTACAAGCCAAAACACCCCTTTTTCCAAGGTGGTGCCCCCATCTTGAAAGCCAAGCACGCGGCCAAGATCAACCTCAGTCCCAGATCAACCTCATTCATTGCCTCATCGAAAACTTCCTCAAGTACACGACACGCCCTACGCTTACCTCTTCCTCAAGAAATTTCAATCCCTTTGCCTTAAAATCCACCCCTTTGCCTCAATGCCTCGTTGTCAATCTGGCCCCCCCAAAAATGATAAAGCCCTAAAATGATAAGGATTAATCATTTGGCAAGCCGCCGCATGGATACCAGCGTCTCTCACAATTCCATAACCAAATTGCACAAAACCTTTTTCATCCAGAGATGAGAAACTGTCCTTAGCGGTCTCGTAAATAAATAACAGTCTCGTAAATAAATAGATGTCCCTCTTTTCTTTCAATTTTCCCCCTCCACCCCAAGCTCTTTAAAAGCACTGTTACACTTTCTATGGAGCAAAACGTGTGCTTTTGGCTCACCTTCTCTATGCGTCTTGCCTCTCCACCTGCAAGAAAATGGGCTTTTTTTCCCCAAACACCAGAATATCTTTTGCTTTAAGTATAGATTTTTCGCTCTCAATATCGCTTGGTAAAACACATTTTTATGCTTGATAAAAAGAAAATAAGTTACAAGATTTTCTCTCTTTAAGAGAACAGAAACAGCAAGTAAAGTCCAAGAGCGGCCTCTCTTCACTTTCCCCTCAGCACTCAAGCAAGGATCTTACTCAAGTAAGAGCCTCAATTCTTTAAAAAAACACGACACAAATATAAAAAAAGCATAAAACGAGAAGTGCACCCCATGCTCCTTAATGAACAAGTCAAAAGCAAGGCTCAACGAAAGCCTCTCTTCACTTTCCTCTCGCACTCAAGCAAGAGCACCAACTCAAGCAAGAGCCTCAATTCTTTAAAAAAACACGACACAAATATAAAAAGGCATAAAACGAGAAGTGCACCCCATGCTCCTTAATGAACAAGTCAAAAGCAAGGCTCAACGAAAGCCTCTCTTCACTTTTTCCCCTCACTCACTTTTCCCCTCACTCACACCGTATAATATGATGGGAGAGCTCCTTTCTGTTCAACCTCTTCTTCTAATTGCCGTATCATTTTGTTCAACTGACGGGTCACGATAAAACGCATAATAAAAACAATCGGTAAGAATAAAAAAGTACAGGCAAGCAGCCATGCCAGTGGCTCAAATACGACAAGAGAAACAAAGTCCTGCCCTCTCCATATCTTAACGACAACAGTTATAACTATTGGAGCAGTCGCCATGACCGTAGAAAGATAGAATATTTTTTTATAGTCTTGCCAAACAAGAGAAAGCTGTTTTTTATTTTTGAGAGATCTGTTTTAAGGCGATATCGCGTTCATTCAGCACGCATTTCAGTTCCTTTTTCACACGGCAATACAACCGCGCACGCTTGATAAACAGGTAATAAATGACAACGATTGGCACCCACAATAAAACATTTAAGACCATAAAGAACAGGAAAGAAAAGGCCATTAATGTTATAAGACTACTGGTCATTTTATCCTCCACGCCCATTCTTCATACGAATTGCCTGATCGCGTTGTTGTATTGCTTCTTTCAATTGTTGAAGTTTTTTGTTCAATTTTCTCGTTAATTTTATACACATGATCCCAATGATCGGAAAAAAGAGAAGAAGCCCAAACCATAGAATGCTCAACAGCTGCATGATAACGCCGACCATATCGCTCTTCCACCATACCAAATTTGCGACAAAGAAAGCAGATTGCAAAACAGTAAAGAAGATAAAGATAAAAAAGATTATTTTACATTCTTTTGAAGAAAGAGGCAGAAATTCTTTGAAGTTAAGAAAGCGCATTGTCGCATCAAGGGTCTTATGGGCGAGATTGTGTCTTTTCATTTCTCCCAGATCATTGCACAATTGTTGTATGGCTTGCTTTTTTTGCGTTGTACTCTTTTTCAAGTCTTGAGAGAGTTTAAAAGATAACCTGATATGTTTGATCAACCGGTAAGGAAGCCGGATCATAACCATAAACATTACAATGGCAATGATGGTGAACCCTAAAAAAGCCAAAAATTTTATAACAATAGTCACGTGTTTCCCCTATCGCATTGATGTGAAATCATCATTTTTATTCTCTTCTCAAGCAACCATTTCTAATTTCTTTATTGTTTTTTTCACGCCATAATGAAGGAGACTATGGAAGATTAAAATGACAGGTAAAGCGACAACAATACACGCACAAAACCAAAACAGCAGCTGCATGCCAAAAACGCCAACCTTAAACAATAGAGGCATATAATTGTGTAAAAAAATCACAGATTTTGGAAAAAAAGCAAAAAAAGCGAGCAAAACTGCGAAAACCACAATCACAATGAAAGCTAGAAAAAAGATGATATAATAATCTTTTCTTGAAAGTTCCAAAGATTCTTGAAAAGAAAGGGGGCTGAACTTTATTGCACAAACTGTATTTTGTCCTATGCTGACTTTCTGATTATGCCCCAAATTCTGTAATGCACCCTTTTTTAATTTCCGCCGCATCCCACACAACAATATTGTCCGTTTTATCAAAGAATAATAAAGTACCAAGATTGTCATCAGAGTAGAAAAAAGTATCATGATCTCCCCGAGAAACATGACAGTACTCCACCATACTGTGGTCAAAATTACAAAAGTACTTATAAAAGAAGCAGCCACTTGTTTCCCTATTGTGTTTTGTTGAGAGATTGGTTGTCTAGCTGTTGCTGCTCTGGCAATGTATCCCACAGCTTCATCATTTCCTTCACCTCCCGTTTAGAGATAGCGTTAAAGACAAAAAAGAGTGGAAAGAACACCACAAGAACACCAAAAATCATTTGCGGCAAGAGACATAAAAAAGCCCAAACACTATTCCATCCCGCGTCACGCAAAAACACGATTGCAGGATTATTTTCAAAAGGCTGTTTCAAGATCTCCTTAATCATTTTTCGAAGATCTCCTTGTTCCATTTGTCCCAGTGCTTGAAACTGTTCTTTGGATATAACGTGAAAAAACTCCAAAGGATTCATATAGACAGTCGCGGCAAAAAGCACCAACAAGAGGATAGCCAAACACAAAATGATGACGTAATCTTTTCTTGAGAGAGCCGTCCATTTTTTGAAAACCGCACACTGATTTAACACGGGCTGTGACGCAAAAGCCGTATTTCCCTTATGGGCAGATTGGTGTTGTGATTTATCTTCGATCATACGGATATTTTCTCACTTCTAACATGCCCACTCACTCTTTGAGAACATGCAACCAGCAAAACCGGTTTATCTAGCACTCTTTTCACCATGAAACACGCGCTATAAGCCCCTTTAAGTCTATTTTTAAAATTTCTCATACGTGACAACATACAATCCCTAAACCTTACAAGCACAAATGCCATTGTATCCTCTTATCTATTACCCACACTTCAAAAGACAATGTTTCACAAAACTCAACAAGCAAAAATATTCAATCTAAGAAATATCTGATGTGTAAAGTTTACAAACAATACGCTGATTTATAACAATTTATTGTTTTTCATATTAAATGAGAACCCTAAATACCGTAGGATTGTCTTATTCCAAACCTATTCCATATTAAATCAACCCAAACCATGTCTCTTGTGCGTTACAAGCAGAAAGAGCCATATAGAGTAAAACATTAAGAAAGGATGATAAATGCCTCTAAGGAAGCGCCTCAAATGCCAAGGGCTGTCTCAACAATGAGAGCTGGCAAAATGTGTGATGCTATAGACTTTCTTCTTTACAAGCGTAAAAATGGAAGTGTGCAATAGATTTTATATTATTCAAACTTTATATGGATTTCATTGGGGACTTTATCGTTATACCCTTCATGAGCACCCTTGCAAAATGGGCAAAAGAGAGCCCTAAGACATGGCTCTTTAAAAAGCAACACAAAACAAAGTCAAACAAGCAATCGATTATCCAGTATAAAAAACGTGCGACAAACAACCTTAATCCTCATTTGAAAGCTTCTTAATCAAAAAGGCTTCATTTTAAAAATTCTTCATTAAAGATGAAATATCTCACAGCCCCTACATTTGTATAGCCCCTACATTCATCAAGGCATCTCTTATAAAAGCATCTTTTTATAAAGGCATTTTCTTCTTATAAAAACAGCCTCTTTCGATAATGCATTCCGTCCTTTAAACGACATCCCCTCGTCTTATGATGAGATCCATTAAAACGGAAAATTTTATACTCTATAAAGGATACTTATAAAGGATACACCAAACAAAATAGCGAGATCATTCACAGTTTATTTTAAGTCGATAAACGATATTTTATTTGAAAATATAGGGCATCTTATGCTATTATAATAGAATGCGGAGGTTTGCTTTTTGCCGCTCTCTGCCACTCAACAGAAGACACTATATCTCCTATAAAGGATAAAAGTATGCTTAACAGCGTGATGTATATCAAATATCTTGGGAAAGCGCCCAACAACAAAAAAATAAGAGAACCCAAATAAAAAGCTTCCAACTTAAGAAAACAATGACCTTTCAAAAGTGGAATTGAAAAATTTCCACAAAGCGCTCGTGAAAAAAGAGACAAATAATCCCATTAAAAAAAACTTCCTATTAGAAAGACGATGACATGCCCTTGAAATCCATTGTTATTTTTTCATTCACATTTGACAAAAATTTTCCTTCAATCTCTCAAGAACAGTTAAGAAATATTTAAAAAGCAAATAATCCGCTAGCAATAAAAAAATAAGCATGACAGGGGCGGAAGATAAGACTGATAGGGATAAGATAAAAAAGGTAAGAAACCACCTTAAAGATGATTTTTTCGCCCCACACCGTTGCTTTTCTTTGCATTTAAAACGCCTTTAGTATCGTTTGTTTTTTGATCTGCAACGGCTGATATTTCCCGGTATTTGCTCACTCCCCCAGTATTTTCCCCCTTTTAAGTATTTTCCCCCTTTTAAGTATTTGCTCCCCCCAATATTTGCGCCAAGTGCTTTTTACATCACTGTCCCCCATCAACAGACAGTTTCTTTTTCATTCAAATGGTTAAGTTCATGAAAATACGTAAAAAACGCGGTAGATCGAAAATAACAGGAAAGCGAGAGCCCAATAGCTGTATTTCACGTGCCCAAAATTCCAGCGAATCTGCGCTTCAATCTGCGATTGAAATGCGTGCAAAACACTTTGGTTTAAGCCTCGAAGAAGCGAAAAATCCGCTTGTCGGAACCTATATTGGGCGTCTTTGTTTGCTTGGCTATAAAGAGGCTTCATCAGGCATCAGTAAAGAGCAATATGACACGGCGCAACAATACTTGCAAATTAGAAACGACTATTTATGTGCAAAAGGTTTACCAAACGGTTATTATGATGGTTTTACGCACAGCGCATCAGATGAGAAAGCAAAAAAGCAATGGGTCCAAAGAGCAACGGAACACTATGAAGCTATGCAAGAAGCGATTAAAGAAGCACAATATCTACATCGTCAACACAACTTTCATGCGGCATTACACTATCTTGTTATAGAAGATCAACCGCTGCCTAATCTTGTTGGTTCGTTGCGTATTATTCTTGATGCCCTTTATAAACATTTTGACAGTTCTACCCAAAAGAGCCTTGGCTAAAACACCCATCATTTCCTCCCCCTCACAGGATAAAGATTCTCCCCCTCCTTTTATAACATGCCTCTTTATAACCAACCAGCGCCTTTATAAAGGCCCCCTTTGGCAGGGTGCACTTGAGATCCACTGAACTTGCCCTTTCATAGAATTAACAAGCTTAAAGCGCATAACAAACAAGCTTAAAAATATCCACCACGCCCTTTAAAAAAATACTTCAACCTGTCAAAGAAACTTAACCTTATATCTACCCATGCCTCACTTAACCATGCCTCAAAGGACAATAATTCACGGCATATTCACGGCATGGGCAGGATAAATATTTGCCCCTCTTTAAAACAGCAACATTCTCCCCTCTACCCCCATTGTAACAAACCACCCTCATCATAAACTTCGCCCAATATCGCGACATCCTTAGCTTTTAAGACAATTCATTATCGTCATTTTACGTCTTTTCTTGTACAATTCTATATGGCTTTCCTGATCTTATGACGGACAAAAGCTATGGCTTTTATTTCAGCATAATCTGGGTTTCTCATTCAAGATAAATAACGATAAAATATCCACTATAAATCAATAGCTTATCATTAAAACAACCCGTTGATTTTTTGACACAATTAAAAGCATCATCCCTTAAACGAAAGAAAAAGCCCCTACCAACAATCTCCTCCCTCATCAACAACTGCACCGATAACCCTCCACACCTATCACACCACCACTAATACGACAGCCAGCACAGCCCCAATCACCCCCACAAATCGCCAACACCTAAAGCTTTGCCCCGCAACACCTTCCAACCACCGCCTTCCCAATTCCATCAATAAAATACCACGGATTTCAAAACCACAATTCTCCCTTCATCTTGTCCCCGCCTTTCTCAAAGGAGAAAATGTTTTTTGCCACATCAAAAACTTTTCCATTAAAACAATATATTTTGCTGCATAGCCAATGAATGAGCTTTTTTCTGTAGATTTTTTCCCGCGATAAAGGAGGAAAAATAATCGTTTTGCGGTTGACAGAATATGAAAAATCGTATTTAATGATGGGTGCGGCAAGGGGTTTTCTGCGTCCAGATTTCATCATAAAATTTTCGCATTATCATAGACTATTATAAGTTATTATAAACTGTTATAAAACAGTGTGTTTCGCGACAATGTTTAAAACTTTACGGTTTGAAGGTATCTTTCGTCCTTTTCTGACTGTTTTCTTTTGCATTACACAATTTGCATCACCAACAACTCTATAATTTTGAGATTTTCAAAACAAGTGGTATTCAATAAGGGCTCTCAATAGAACGCCCTAATAATCCCCCCATAAAATACCAATATCATACATCACAGCAATGATGAGCAATACACGCATAAAAATATGAAAACAGCATTATTATGCTCTCATCGCCTCACCTTTCAAGATGCAAAGGCTTGTTTTTCAAAACATTGTTTAGCCAGAATTGAAGAAGATAATATCACTTATCGATCATCAACATAGAGGCTAAGATTATGAAGCCACAAGATTCTCCCCCACCACATTCCTCACAAACCCCAGAAGGTGCAAGTGCACCTGAAGGGGCGCATGCAAATGCATCATTAGACACTCTTACTGCACATTTAGAACGGCTTAACATTGAAAAAATAAAAAACACCCCTTTTAATCGTGCGGAATTAAAAGATATTATTGCCGGTTTAGAAAAGCATAATGCCGATGGCAGTTGGATCAAAAATTATTATGATATTTTAGATCTGTACATGATGCCAGCCTTGGTCGATCAAGCAAATCGTAAATATCCAGAGATGAATCTCAAACTTACAAGCCCTCCTGACGGCTTTGCCCTTGCACTCAAAGAAACGCTCGAAAAGGGCATAAAATCTTCTAGGCTGATCGTTAACGCACAGGATAGGGGAATTCATTTTGCGGTTGTCGATCATCAAACCATTGATAATAAAACATCTTTGATCTTTTTTGAACCGACCTTACTGCGTGACACGCTTCCCGCATTACTTGCATTAAGAACGCGACAATCCATTGAACATCACCAATTTCCGAATATTCATTTTGCCATGGTAGAAATGGATATTCAACGAAGCTCCTCTGAATGTGGGATGTTCAGCTTAAGCCTTGCCAAAAAGCTTTATCTCGAAGCTCAAAAATTAGAAAGACTACACAAAGATAATATTAAGGGTGTGTTATGTGAACCAGACACGCCTTTACCTGCTGAAAAATTAGATCCATATCTTCCAGCTCGTTTATACAAACACGTGCAAGGAAGAAGACGTCTTGGGGAATATCTAAAAGCCAATCCAGAAGCAGCACAGGAGAAAGTAAACAAAAAAGGCGAAACTCTAACCGAAAGATTTGAGAGAAGCTTGGTAGCAACAGAGACAAAAACTGTTTCTGTTTCACAACACAGAAAAAGAGCCACAGAATACAAATCTCTAATGATGTAATAAGCGTTTTGGCCATAGCCATATTCCACATCCACAAAGAATGAAGCTCTGCGGCTTTACGGTAAGATATAAGTTGCTGTTAGCAAATCTTCTTTTAAGGTAAAGATGCAAACAGTAAGCAACGTGACCTCTTAAAAGACAAAAAGATACCTTACCTTTGACTCTGAAAAGCAGGGGATTTTTTCTTTCGTAACAAAATTTTTTAAAATAAAGATGATTTCATCTCTTTGTTTTTTTAGATAAAAATCTTTCCTGCAAACATTGTTTAGCCAGAATTGAAGAAGATAATATCACCTATCGATTATCAATATGGAGGCTAATAGTATGAAGCCACAAGATTCTTCCCTCCCTCATTCCTCACAAACACCAGAAGGAGCAGGTGCAAATGCATCGTTAGACACTCTTACTGCACATTTAGAACAACCCAGTAGCGAAAAAGGCAAAAATATCCCATTCAATCGTGAAGAATTAAAAAGTATCATTGCCCGTTTAGAGGATGATATCTCAACTGGTCGTTGGTTCACAGCTGATTATGCAAGTACAGACCTTAAACTAATGCCAGCCTTGGTCGATCAGGCAAATCGTAAATATCCCGACATGCGTCTTCAATTGGCAGCGTCATCTCACGACTTTGCCCTTGCACTCAAAGAAGCCATCGAAAACGGCGTTCAATCTTCTAGATTTATTATTCACACAAAGGACAGGGGAATCCATTTTTCAGTGATTGATCATCAAACCATCGATGACAAAACCTCCGTGATATTTTTTGAACCTACAACACTCAACAATATGAAACCAGCAGTGCTGGCATTAAGAACACAATTGGCTCTTAAAGCGCATGAGTTGCCCAATTGTTCTTTTGCCATGGTAGAAATGGATATTCAGCGAAGCTCTTCTGAATGTGGAATGTTCAGCTTAGCGCTCGCTAAAAAGCTTCATACCGAATCTCAAAAATTAGAAAGACTGCATAAGGATAATGTTAAGGGTGTATTATGTGAACCAGATACACCTCTATCTCCTGAAAAGTTAGATACATATCTTCCAACCTCTTTTTACAAACACGTGCAAGGAAGAAGACGTCTTGGGGAATATCTAAAAGCCAATCCAGAAGCAGCACAGGAGAAAGTAAACAAAAAAGGCGAAACTCTAACCGAAAGATTTGAGAGAAGCTTGGTAGCAACAGAGACAAAAACTGTTTCTGTTTCACAACACAGAAAAAGAGCCACAGAATACAAATCTCTAATGATGTAATAAGCGTTTTGGCCATAGCCATATTCCACATCCACAAAGAATGAAGCTCTGCGGCTTTACGGTAAGATATAAGTTGCTGTTAGCAAATCTTCTTTTAAGGTAAAGATGCAAACAGTAAGCAACGTGACCTCTTAAAAGACAAAAAGATACCTTACCTTTGACTCTGAAAAGCAGGGGATTTTTTCTTTCGTAACAAAATTTTTTAAAATAAAGATGATTTCATCTCTTTGTTTTTTTTAGATAAAAATCTTTCCTGCAAACATTGTTTAGCCAAAATTGAAGAAATAATATCATTTATCAATCATCAATATAGAGGCTAAGATTATGAAGCCACAAGATTCTTCCCTCCCTCATTCCTCACAAACACCAGAAGGAGCAGGTGCAAATGAATCTTTAGAAGACCTTATTGCACGTTTGATGCAAAGTTCCATCCAAACAGAAGAAGAACATGTTGCACCGAGTTCTGACGAATTAAAAGATATTATTACAGGCTTAGAAGATGATCTTGTCACCGGCCGTTGGATTAACGCTTATTATGAAAACACAGATATTAGATTGATGCCGGCTCTCGTAGAAAAAGCAAACAGCAAATATCCAGAAATGAATCTCAAATTGGCTCTTACAGCAGAAGAGTTTTCGCACGCCCTAAAAGAAGTCGTTGAGAGCGACGCAAAATCTGCCCGATTTATAGTAAATTCGGGAAGCAAAATCCACTTTGCCGTCCTTGATTATCAAAAAGTTGATGAGAAAATCTCTTTGATTATGCTTGAACCTACAACATTTCAGAATATCACAGCTTGCAAACTAGGGATAAAAATAAATCAAACCCTTCAATGTCTTCAACTGCCTCCTTATTCTTTTACCACGGCAGAAATGGATATTCAGCGAAGCTCTTCTGAATGCGGGATGTTCAGCTTAAGCCTTGCCAAAAAGCTTCATCTTGAATCTGATAAATTAGCAAGATTGCACAAAGATAATGTTAAGGGTGTATTATGTGAACCCAACTCATCTTTATCTGCTGAAAAGTTAGATTCCTATCTTCCAACCACTTTTTATAAACATGCGCAAGGAAGAAGACGTCTAGAACAATATTTAAAAGTCCATCCGGAAGCTGAACATGAAACAGTCAACAAAAAAGGCGAAACCCTGAGAGAGAGATTTGAAAAAAACTTAAGAGAAACAGAGGGAAAAACTGTTTCCGTTTCCTCCCACCAAAAAAGGCTCACTGAATACAAATCTTTAACGATGTAAGTGAGGCTTTTTCCATATTCCTATTCATCAAAGAACGAAGAGAGGCTACTTTACGGCTAAGATTTCTCTAAGCAAACCAGCTTTTGCGCTCATAAAACAAAAATAGCCAACAACTTTCCTCTTAAAGAAAAAGCACCATTGTCCTATAAAAACCAGCCCCTCTTAAAATTGTATCAAAATTCCACAGCTCTTGTTAGCCCAAAGCTCTGTGTAACAATGAGACTCTTTGGATAAGCAAAACGTTTGATACATAAAATATTTAATGCTTTCGTCTTCAGTAAAAGCATATGTCTTGTTTTTCTGAGAGTATCCACTTCGTATCTCAAACACCCCCACATCAATGCCATACGACCAAACAACCGCAATAGACCACACTTATCGTGCATCAACCCAACAGCTTCCCGCACCCCAAGAAGGCTCCATCAAAAACACCAGGACAAGCTCTTAAAATCTACAACCTCTCTTAACGGAAAACACCAGCCCAACTATTTACCCCTCTTTGCCAACTATTTACCCCACTTGCCAACCATTATCCCTCTTGACCAACCATTATCCCTCTTTGCCAACCATTACCCCACTTGGCCGACTATGATCCCTCTTGGCCAACCATTCCCCCATTTCCTAAGATGTCATAACCAACCTTTTGATTTCATAAAAGTTTCACATCTCTTCTGTTTTTGAAGCGTGAAAAAATTCATTTTTAATCTGTCAACCAGCCTCACGTTAACGTGAGGCTTTATTTTATGGAGAAGCAAATGAGAAAAATATCTAAAGCAGGGCTTGCGCTCATTAAACAATGGGAAGGATTGCGTTTACAAGCCTATAAAGATTCCATCGGGGTGTGGACAATCGGCTATGGCCATACCACCACGGCTGGCCAACCGTTCGTTCACAAGGGCATGATCATTACTGAAAAACAAGCAGAAGAAATTCTTTCTCAAGATTTAAGACAATTTGAGAATACCGTTGAAAAACATGTGACGGTTTCTTTAACGGATGAACAATTCGCCGCGCTCGTATCGTTTTGCTATAATATAGGAACATCGGCTTTTTGTAATTCGACCCTGCTCAAAAAACTCAATAATGGCGAATATGAAGCCGTCCCTTCTGAGTTACAAAAGTGGACTAAAGCAGGAGGAAAACGTCTTCACGGTTTAGTGCACCGTCGTGCAGCAGAATCGGGATTATGGGCAAAAGGGGCTTATGTTTCTCCCAACTACCAAACTGTAGAAACGCAAGCTCCAATGGGATTTTTCAAAGCAGAAGCGCTTACACCGATTATTGGTTCTTTTTCTGGACTTGGAGGCTTATTGGCAGGCAATGGTCCCATCCAATGGGCATTAGCAACCATTATGGTTTTAGCCGCCTGCGTTGGCATTTTCTTTGTGGCAAAACGGTTTCGGGAGCAGCGCTTATGATGTGGTGGTTGAAAAAAAATCTGATGATAACAGGAGCGGCTCTGACCGCTTTTTTTATCGCTTTAGCAAAAGCTTTCACTCTTGGAAAGAAGGTTGAACAACAAAAGCAAATAGAAAAAACGCTAAAGTCATCAACAACACGGCTAGAGGTGGAAAATGAAATTAATCAAAAAAGTGATGCTGATGTACGGGCTTCTCTTACTCACTGGTTGCGCGATAAAAACAATCAATGAGCATTTTTCTTGCGTTGGTTGGATGCCCATTTATTTAGACAACAAAGATCTCAATATCATCAGTTCAAATCTCGCAAGAGATATTTTAAAGCATAACAAACAAGGGGAACACATGTGTGGGTGGAAACATGGCTAGAAAAAAAACGGAAAAACAAACAGAGCTTACAGAAAAGGAAAAAGAAGTCCTACAAGAAATCATCACAACGTATAAAAGTGTAAAAATGATGTCACGCTATACGAAATGGATTATATTCATCATTTTCTTATTAGCACTTGATTTTTCACGGATCGTAGATGTGCTGGGAAGTATTTTTACACAAAAATCGAATATTCAGCTCTAAAATAAATAAAAAACGTGAGACGTGTTAAATCTTTTAAATATAAAAAGCCATTCGTTATTTTTTGAAAACATGGAGATTTTATTGATGATTTTTCATGTCTCACGAGAAATTTTTATACACTCTTCACAAACACTTTCATGAAATGAATTTAGGGGTATGAAGAGAGATTTTTAACCAACGCGTAAGTCAGCAACTTTGGTAACATAAGAAAAGGATCATACCAACATACATTTTTTTAATAAACTATTGATATCCAAATGATTTTATACTCTTCATAAATAGCATTGCCAAGAATTTGTATTAAAAGACATTTCTTTTAAAGAAGTGCATAAACAAGCAATGTAATGGTAGCCTTACATAAAGCCTCTCATCTTTACGTTGAATAAAAAAGCAAGCCGGCTCCTCTCACCTTCCCAATGCCCTGCCTCTCAATGCCCTGCCTCCCAATTTCCACCCTCCCAATTCCCTGCCTTCCAATTCCCTGCCTCCCAATTTCCACCCTCCCAATTCCCTGCCTCCCAATTCCCTGCCTCCCAATTCCCTGCCTCCCAATACCCTGCCTCCCAATACCCTGCCTCCCAATTTCCACCCTCTCAATGCCCTGCCTCCCAATTTCCACCCTCCCAATTCCCTTATGTTCTATGCATAAAGGTCAAGTTGAAGAGAATATATGGAAAATCCTTGGCTC
The DNA here is from genome assembly GCF_042197145.1 of Bartonella sp. AA56HLJMS. Classification (NCBI taxonomy): domain Bacteria; kingdom Pseudomonadati; phylum Pseudomonadota; class Alphaproteobacteria; order Hyphomicrobiales; family Bartonellaceae; genus Bartonella; species Bartonella sp. AA56HLJMS. The sequence goes on from NZ_JBHIRL010000011.1 coordinate 51,500, forward strand.
GAAAATATGAAAAGAAGGCATGAGGCTACAACAGAATTTCGCGTGCCTTTATCATCAGAAGCATTAAAAATTCTAACACAAGCACGTCTACTGTCTTGTCATGATTTTTTTCGGCTAACTGTCATGGTCCCCTTAGTTCAAAAATGGCTCCCCACTCAAGAATTTTCTGTCACAATATAGGCAACAAACAGAACTTGAGTATAACAATATGGGTTTGGCTCCAGTTTAGGTGATGAGCTTACCGAAAAAAAGATGAGAGCAAGGCGAAAAATTAGCTTTTATCTTTAAGCTTCTCAAATGGAGCAGTCTCCCCATTTCAGAGATCAACGAAACAGAGAGATGCTTATTCTCCTATGCAAAAGCTTGAAATACCAGCATCTTATTCATAAAAAACAAACCAGCCCCATCATGCTCTTTTCAACTCTGTCTTTCCAACGCTCAATAGGTACTAACTCTTAACTACTGACTCTTCTTAACTACTGACTTTTAATGATTGCGTTGGTTCATAAAAACCGTAGTGACCTCTCACCTTATGAAGCACAAACCCAGGATTTTTTAACGATGCATGCATAAACCTGAAATGAAAAAACAGAACTGTATTAGGAATAAATAATTATAAATCAAATAGTTATATTTTTATTAGCACAATATTTTCAAAGGAAACCACGATCCCCGCACAATAGAAACATTTCATAAAAACAAGAGAAAAAGCTATGGATTAAGAGTGAAATTCATTCACAATAACGGTAGATCAACCAGAGGAGAATAGAACAATCCTATAAGATAAAGAAACTATCATAAAAGGAAAAACTGTATGAAACGTGAAAAAGCATAAAAAAACGGGCACAGAAGACCCGTTTCTTTATTACGTCTAGGAATAAGAGCTTAGAAATCCATTCCACCCATTCCGCCAGCAGGCATCGGAGGCATTGGTGTATCTTTCTTTGGAACTTCAGCAACCATTGCTTCTGTTGTGATCAGAAGGCTCGCAATTGAAGCCGCATTCTGAAGAGCAGAACGCAAAAACTTTCACGGGATCAACAATTCTTGAAAGCAATCAAATCACCAAATTCACCGATTGGAAAACATGAAAAAGCATAAAAAAACGGGCACAGAAGGCCCGTTTCTTTATTACGTCTAGGAATAAGAGCTTAGAAATCCATTCCACCCATTCCGCCAGCAGGCATCGGAGGCAT
>NZ_JBHIRL010000011.1:52795-80176 GCF_042197145.1 Bartonella sp. AA56HLJMS
TTCTTTGGAACTTCAGCAACCATTGCTTCTGTTGTGATCAGAAGGCTCGCAATTGAAGCCGCATTCTGAAGAGCAGAGCGCACAACTTTCACAGGATCAACAATTCCCAAAGCAATCAAATCACCGAATTCACCAGTTGCGGTATTGTAACCATAAGTGTCAGCATTATTTTCCAGCACTTTGCCCACAATAATAGCGGCTTCTTCACCAGCATTGCTTGCAATCTGGCGCGCTGGTGCTTGTAGAGCACGACGAACGATACTAATACCAGCTTCTTGGTCAGGATTACTTCCCTTAACGGTCAACGCATTTGCTGCACGCAACAATGCGGTACCACCACCAGCAACAATACCTTCTTCAACAGCAGCACGTGTTGCATTCAAAGCATCATCAACACGGTCTTTCTTTTCTTTCACTTCAACTTCTGTTGCACCACCCACACGGATAACAGCAACACCACCAGCGAGTTTAGCAAGTCTTTCTTGCAATTTTTCACGGTCATAGTCAGAAGTTGTTTCTTCAATCTGAGCCTTGATTTGATTGACGCGAGCAGTAATTTCAGCCTTTTGTCCAGCACCATCAATAATGGTGGTGTTTTCTTTAGAAATATTCACTTTCTTTGCACGTCCAAGCATATCCAAAGTGACATTTTCAAGTTTAATGCCCACATCTTCAGAAATAACCTGTCCGGATGTCAAGATAGCGATATCCTCTAACATTGCTTTACGACGGTCACCAAATCCAGGAGCTTTTACAGCAGCAATTTTCAAACCACCACGCAATTTGTTGACAACGAGCGTTGCCAAAGCTTCACCTTCCACATCTTCAGCGATAATGAGAAGTGGTTTTCCAGACTGAACAACAGCTTCAAGCACAGGAAGAAGAGATTGCAAATTAGACAATTTCTTTTCGTGAATGAGAATGTAAGGATCATCAAGATCAGCGACCATTTTCTCAGCATTTGTGACAAAATAAGGGGAAAGATACCCACGGTCAAATTGCATTCCTTCAACGACTTCTAATTCCGTTTCAGCGGTTTTAGCTTCTTCCACGGTAATGACGCCTTCATTGCCCACTTTTTCCATAGCATCAGCGATCATTTTACCGATTTCAGCAGCGCCATTAGCGGAAATTGTTCCCACCTGTGCAATTTCTGCTGAAGTTTGGATTTTTTTTGCTTTTTTGAAGAGGTTTGCCACCACTTCTTCAACAGCAGCATCAATCCCACGTTTAAGATCCATTGGGTTCATGCCCGCAGCAACAGCTTTAACACCTTCTTGCACAATAGCTTGTCCTAAAACAGTTGCTGTTGTTGTTCCATCACCAGCGATATCATTGGTTTTAGAAGCAACTTCGCGCAACATTTGTGCACCCATATTTTCGAACTTATCTTCCAGTTCGATTTCCTTTGCAACGGATACACCATCTTTTGTGATACGAGGCGCACCGAATGATTTATCAATCACCACATTGCGACCTTTAGGGCCGAGTGTCACCTTAACAGCATTAGCAAGGATGTCGACACCGCGCAACAAACGCTCACGCGCTTCACGGCCAAATTTGACTTCTTTAGCAGCCATTTAATTTCTCCTTGGAGTTTTCTCAAAATAGTACACAATGAAAAACTAAGTGCTTCAATTAGCCCATAATTCCCATAATGTCAGATTCTTTCATGATGAGGAGGTCTTCCCCATTAATCTTGACTTCAGTTCCAGACCATTTTCCAAACAAAATACGGTCTCCTGTTTTGACTTCTAAAGGCACGCGCTTTCCGTTATCATCGAGAGCGCCATTGCCAACAGCAATCACTTCGCCTTCTTGGGGTTTTTCTTTTGCTGTATCAGGGATGATAATCCCACCAGCCGTTTTATTTTCAGATTCAACCCGACGGACAACGACACGGTCGTGAAGTGGGCGGAATTGTATATTAGCCATGTTTTAAATCCTTAAAACTGAACATAATTGAATTAATCTTAAAAGTTCTTGCTAGCACTCTCAAATTACGAGTGCTAGCATGTGTTAGATATAAAATCGGCATCTCTCAATGTCAAGAATAGCCATAAAAATAATTTCTCTAAATGAAGCTTCAAAGTCTTGCCTCTTATTGCACTTTCGCGTTATCTATCTTTTTTGAGAACCCGTGAACAAAAAAGGATCTTATCATGGTTGAAACACGTCAGGAAACGGATAGCTTTGGAACGATTTCGGTACGTCAAGATCGTTATTGGGGCGCACAAACTGAACGTTCTCTGCATAATTTTAATATTGGCAGTGAAAAGCAGCCTCTTGCCATCATCTATGCCTTAGTCCTTGTCAAAAAAGCAGCAGCGATTGTAAATATGGGCAAAGGAAAACTACCAGAAAATATTGGAAAAGCAATTATTGCCGCCGCTGATGAAGTGCTTGCTGGCGATTTTGATACGCATTTTCCACTGTCCGTCTGGCAAACAGGTTCTGGCACACAAAGCAATATGAATGTCAATGAAGTCATTGCTAATCGTGCTAGTAAGATTTTGGGAGGAAAACTTGGAAGCAAAAAACCAGTTCATCCCAATGACCATGTCAACATGAGCCAATCATCGAACGATTCCTTTCCCACGGCGCTTCACATTGCCACCACGTTGCAAACACGCCAACACTTACTGCCAATCCTTGAAGCTCTTATTGCGACATTAAAACAAAAAGAGCAAGAATTTGCAGATATCATTAAAATCGGCCGCACCCATACGCAAGATGCAACCCCTTTAACCTTAGGGCAAGAATTTTCAGGCTATCGTGCCGCATTAGAAGCCAATTTTCAGCGTATTGAAAATGCTCTAACCGATGTCCAAATGCTTGCTCAAGGTGGTACGGCTGTTGGCACAGGGCTGAATGCGCCAAAAGGTTTTGACGTTGCTTTTGCGCAAACAGTGAGCACTCTCACAGAAATAACGTTCCAAACTGCCAGCAATAAATTTGAAGCACTTGCCCATCATGGTGCCCTTGCGCATTTCCACGGGAGCTTGAATGCTCTCGCTGCTGATCTGTTTAAAATTGCCAATGACATTCGGTTTTTAGGCTCTGGTCCACGTTCCGGTTTAGGGGAACTCAGTCTTCCTGAAAATGAACCAGGCTCTTCTATTATGCCCGGCAAAGTCAACCCCACGCAATGTGAAGCCTTAACCATGGTCGCATGCCAAGTTTTTGGTAATCACACCAGCGTAACCTTTGCCGCAAGCCAAGGACATTTTGAACTCAACGTTTATAAACCTGTTATTGGCTATAACGTTTTACAATCAATTACCCTTCTTGGTGATTGCATGCGTTCTTTTGATATGCATTGCATTCAAGGATTACGAGCCAATCGTGTTCATATTCACTCACTCATGGAGCGCTCACTCATGTTAGTCACAGCTCTTGCACCAGAAATTGGCTATGAAAAAGCTGCTGAAATTGCCAAAGCAGCGCATAAAAATGATACAACTTTGCGCACCGAAGCATTAAAAGCAGGTGTTTTTGTAGAGGATTATGACCGATTAGTTGATCCTAAAAAGATGATTGCTCCCCAATAAACAACCCACTAAAAAAGATGCAAACATCTTAAAACAAATCTTTCTGTCAAAAGATCGGGGTGTTTACACCCCGATGATGACCGATAACAATTACCCACAGCGTTCATTTTAGGCTCTGAGCCGCATTTATGCTATGGGTGGTTTTGTTGCTTATATTGTACTTAAAAGGCACAACGGTTTTGCAAAGGCATGGATAGTCATAGCTCAACACCCAATGGCTATACTGGCAGAAAGTGATTTAAATGGATATGACCTTAAGGTGTTTTTCATTCTAGCTTCGCGTTTTGATTTTGAAAATCTATTAGCTATCAACCAAACAGAATGAGCTCAAAAAAATCGGTATTAATAGACATAATTTCAATCGAAGTATAAAAAGATTAATGAATTCATCGTAGTTACGCTTTACAATGTTATCATTATTGATAACATTGGGTAGATAACTCTTATCTCAATGAGATAATGTGTTTATTTATAATGATAATCTAGCGTTATCCATATTGAACGAGAATCCTAAAGACCGTAAGATTTTCTCATTTTAAATCGGTCCCATGTTGCATCAATCAAAATCACTGACTTGCACATCACAAACGCAATGAATATGTGAATAGAAATTGTATCCGATAAGGACTACAAACGCCTCTAATGAACCACCTCAAGTGCCAAGGACTGTCACAACACCCCACGAACTGGCAAATATAGTAATGGTACCGGCTTGCTCCTTTATGAAGCGTAAAAGAGGTGCTCAATAGATTTATCTATTATACCATTCACAATCGCTGTCATGAAATGGGTTTAGGAACATTGAGAAATGTCTCTTTTATGAAGCGTGAAGATGGGGGTGCTCAATAGAGGAACAGCTGCTGAAACAATCAGCTCTCTAACGGGGATATCCTTGACAGCTCGCAAGAAATTGGAGGCATTTGCCCATTATAGCGCCCTCACCCATTTCCACAAAAACCTGAATGGCACGCGCTAATCTCTTTAAAATCGCCAACGACTTTCAGTTTTTAGGCTCTCATCCACGTTCTGGCTTTAAGTGAACGGAACGGAGAGTTTATCCGTTTTACATGGCGCATAAGAAACCTCATGAGACTTGAGATTCTCGCACTTTACTCCTTCTTATTCTTCGTATTCCATTCAATCAATCAAAACTATTCGCTTGGATTATCATAAGCAAAAGTGGCATATAGATAAAAAAGAAATAAAGTCGCTCATCCCCTCAAGTGCTCAAAAGGCTATCGCAATACAAAGCTATGCAATATCAGAAACGAGCAAAGAATATGATGGTGCCAATATGCATTTTTTACGATCAATTGAATATGTAAGCACATTGATGTCAATCATAATGGATAATACATTTAATAACAAAAAGTGTTTTAATATATATAAAATAATGTTTTTTTAATAAGTAAAAAGCTTGTTTACTATACTATAATTTTTTCTAAAACACAGAGAACACTGAAGGCGTATAAAAAAATCCTGAAAAATCAATATAACCGCGGGATAATAGCATGAAAACAAGTTTCAAGAACGCTTAAATATGGATAATTATAGAGTTTTTGAGTGTTTTAGTTTTCATAATGATATTAAGTATAGATTTTTTTAACCAATTCGTATATAATACGATTTGTATCTGAAATAAATTGGGGACGTTTTTATGAAAACAAAATGTTTAGTTGCACTATCTATTTTCACCTTCATTACCGCTTCAACAGCGCAAGCAGCAGATACGGTAATCTTTAAGCAATCAGAACCGAAGGTTTCATTGCAAGATGTTTCATCGTCACGTATTTCACCGGTTACTGTTTCTGCGCCTTTTTCTTGGTCTGGTTTTTATTTTGGAGGACAAATTGGATATTTTTCCAATAAAAATACTCTAAATTACGCACAAGAAGCCAGGGACGGAAAATGGGCTTTGGTTGATAGAGATTTATCACCGAAACTATCAGGATTGAGAGCAGGTTTGTATGCAGGTTCTAATATTGATCTGGGAGATCTTGTTTTCAGTTTTGATACCGACATGGTCTGGTCTGGGAGGAAAAGCACCCAAACAGACAATGGAAAGAAAATTCTAGATGAATCAAACTCCATTAACATTGCCTTTAAAAAAGCTGGGATTCCTATCATAAAACCTGCAGCTCAGGGTGAAACGATATCCAACTATGGTGACATTATTGTTAGCAGTGTAACATTGAAAGAAACGTGGTCTGGTGCCACGCGCGCGCGTATAGGTTTTGCTTCCCATCGTCTTATGCCTTATATTGCAGGGGGTATAGCCTATAGACAGATGCAATATATCATGTCACTTTTATCAAAATCGCAAGAAGATTCGACAATTTTTGCTTCTGGCAATGTGTTAGATGAGACAAAAACAATGTTTGGTTACACTGTTGGTGGTGGTTTTGATCTTGCAATGACAGATAATATCATTATGCGGACAGAATATCGTTATTCAGATTTTTTTAAAAAGAAATTTGCAAACGATAACCTTAAAATCTCTTCTCAAACGCATGATGTTCGCTTTGGTATCGCTTATAAATTCTAAGTTTTGTAGAAAAATTGAACGATTAAAAAACCCTGTTAAAAACGGGGTTTTTTAATGCCCCTTTCCCCCTAAAAAGACGTAGATTCTAAAAACCTGTACTAAACTTTAAACAAATAGTCACGAAACAATAAAGCCTCTCCCTCTCTTAAAGCAAGCTCCTATCCTCTCAGCCTTTCATGTAATGCCTTTGGAATATAAAGCTTTACCATCATACCACTGGGCGCCATCGTAAAATAAATGAGAGCCGTTATTTAAGAGATATTTCTTTAAAATAAATATGGATATTGTGCATCAATTGCAGTTTTATAAGATGATGTTGACTTGGCCTCCCCGCTCTTAAAGGATAAAGATTCTAAACACCCATTTTTAAACACCATGTCCGTTTATAAAAGCACAAAAACCCTTGGAGACTCTTGGGGGATATTGGGCGGGCTTCTTTGGGTTCCTCCTCATGGAATGCCCTTAAATCTCAAGCAAGACAAACACTGAAGAATATCCAACACACACCGAAAAAAATACTGTAACGTTTCAAGGAAGTATGCCCTATATGACCACACTTCAAACGACAGTATTTTACCGCTATTGTATGCCAGAGTGGAGAGAGGATATTGCGGTTCTCTGTTTATGTAATTTCTATAACGGGGAGACAGCTTCATTTAGGGAGCACATGAAGTTGTCAAGGTAAAAACCAATTTCCAATCTTACCATTTCCCTCTGCTTTACGACTTTCAAAAGCCTCTAAAGCATAATCTTTTAAGCCTCTCATGCTCCTGTCTTTTAAAGAGTGGAGATTACGCACTACCCCATGCTTTTGTTGCTCACATATCTTTTTGGCGATCACGCCCCTCATGTCATACGACAACGCTTCAAACCAAACACACTAAAATTCAAGACACTTGGGTTGCCAATTCACATGCGTGTTTTAAAGAAACAGCTCTCAAAACCCTCAAGCCCATTTTGCGACAGCACCTACAAGAATATAAAATCTATAGAGCACCATCTCTACACTTCATAAAAGTGCAAGCAGGCACCCCCCCCCATCCATCATACACTTTAACCTCCAATGATGCCCTTGAAACGGTTCATAAGAGGCATTTTTATTCATTTTTTGTAAAATTTCACTCCACGCGAGCTCATCTAGCTTGTAACGTACAAGCGACATGATTTTAGTTGATTTACTATAAACAGACTTGAAATGAAAGAATCCTACCGTATTCAATGTTTTTCATTCAACATACAAAACATTGAATACGGTCTATAAATCCCACGTTTTATAACCCCCATGTTTTATAAAACAACGTGATGCGCCATAATAGGATAAAGGAAAATATTTATGAAGTGGTGCGGGTGGTCGGACTCGAACCGACACTCCTCTCGGAACCAGATTTTGAGTCTGGCGCGTCTACCAGTTCCACCACACCCGCACACTGCTATAAAAGACAGGACTATAAAAGACAGACTTGTCGATTATTCCTTTGCACTATATGAAGAAGAACAGATTCGTCAACAGAAGACTTCTCATTTTTTAAGAATTCATATCATTTTCTTATCTATTTTATGAAATACTTTCTTTATTGGATTTCTCTACCGGATTTATAGCAATCTCATTTGTAAAGTCTTTACCTCTTAAACTTATAAAAAGCCTCATGATATTAAACAAATTAAAGCTTTGGACGATTTCTTTAGCAAATCGGCGTACAGCACCACACTGGCTTGGTTTCATTGCCTTTATTGAAAGTTCTGTTTTTCCAATTCCCATAGATGTTTTATATATTCCGATGCTTCTTATCCATCAAAAGCGGGTTTATCGCTATGCTTTGATTGCGACAATCTGTTCTGTATTAGGAGGCATTGCCGGTTGGTTTATCGGACATTTTGCCTATGATACCCTTGCCAAACCCATTTTAGAAATTTATGGTAAGGTTGAAAGTTTTGAATCTCTGAAAAATAGTGCAACCCTGCAGTTTCTCATCATTTTACTGATAACATCAGGTTTTTTTCATCTTCCCCCCATCAAGATTGTCACAATTTTGGCCGGTGTTATGAGTGTGCGTCTTGAATTTTTCATTCTTATTTGTATTTTTTCCAGAGGCGCTCGTTTTTATCTTCTCGCGTGGCTGATTAAACATTTTGGGCAAAAAGCAATGAATTTTCTAGTACAGCATTTTAAATGGATTGTTCTCATTGGTTGTGTTAGCCTCCTTTTAATTTATGGGATTTTCATAGCTTTTTTAAACAGGAAGCTTTTATAAGGAACAGACTTAATGGCATGCGTTTTGTCTTCTCACCCACTTTTACACAAACACCTTCATCTTGAACCCAGCAGAAAAGAACAAAGTTTATGGGCTTTTTTTCTCGCTTTTTGCTTGTCTGCCACAATAGGGATTGCCCTTGGTTTTGAATATTTCGGAGGATATCTTCCTTGCGATTTATGTCTCATAGAGCGTTTTCCCTATTATGGTGCCATACCATTTTTGCTCTTAGCAGGTTTTGGGGCATGTTTTTTTCGCATAACTGCTTGGATACAACTTTTATTTTTGTGTGTTTTTGTCTTAATGTGCATCAGCCTTGTTTTAGCCGTTTATCATGCGGGTGTTGAATATGGCTTTTGGGCAGCTCCCCTCAGCTGTGGTTTAAGCGCAGTCAGAAAAACCTCAGACATTAACCAGCTGCTTAACCAATTAAACAACATTCATCCCCCTTCTTGTTCTGAAGCATCCGCACGCTTTCTTTTTCTCTCATTTGCCGGTTGGAATGTCGTCTCAAGCCTATTTTTCTCCCTTATAAGCCTCTATATCGCTTCAAAAGGAATTCTTTCAGTCCATAAAAAACTCTAACCATAAAATAGAAACGAAACCGCGTGCACTCGTTCTCTCCAATAGCTTCCCCTCTAACCAACCAACCCTCCAGTCACCAATCCCCACCCAAAACCACCCACCGCCAAACCAACCCACCCACACCAACGAGTCACCAACATCCCTCCTCTAGCGTTGTACTCAAAAGACAAAAATAAGCAGATACATCCATTTTATGGTTTCACCTCTCTGTACTTATAAGCAACATTTTGATAAAAACTCGTGATAGAAAAGCCGTAAAATAATAAGTGAGGGGACCAATAAATATAAATGGTCTGCTATGGCTGAAGATAAGAACACAGAGCCTTCTACCCTATCACCTATTTCCTTAGATATAACCAAACTTGAAGAACCATGTGTTATGATGGAACATGATCATAATGCATGGCGTGAGCATATAAAAGAAAGGGATTTAAATGCGCCTTACGAAAAACCACCTCATATAAAACCACGAATCAAATCGGCACCACGCATCAGGCAAGTTTTTTGGTGTGATTTTCCTCATGATTCGATACTCCCTGAATTTTGGAAAAAGCGGCCTGTTTTAGTGCTTTCTAAGAATGCAAAATTATATGGAAATGTGACAGTTTTACCTTTTTCAACGAAATCACAACCCAATAATCCCGCTGCGTATCCAATACAATCTCCCATAGAGAATAAAAAAGCATGGATTATCTGCAATTATGTCACAACAGTTTCTGTAAGTCGTTTAAGTTGCTCACGTACCGTTCCAAGATTATCCTGCGAAGATTTTCATAAAGTTGTAGCTCTGATGCTTAAATATTTACCGCATTTACACTATTGACTTTTGAGAAAAATAAGTGTATCTATATCACCATACACGGCATCAGTAATGGTGGCCGCTTCCCCGCAAGGGGAGATAGGAACGAAGGAGTGGGAAACCGCTCCTTTCGTCATTTTTGGTATTTTTTTGAAAACTGCCATTTTTTGCAACCTTCCCTAGAACATATCCAACATTCATTCTCCACCGTTGTTGTTTTGCTCCACCGTTGTTGTTTTGAAATATCTGCGATTTGGGGTAAGCAGAAGACAATATCCACACCTTGGATCCGGTAAAGTTTCCCATGGAGATTACCGAGATATTGTACATACTTATCATTTCATTGCACAAAAAATCGTGCTGCCGTTGCTTAAACTTTATATGATTTTCCGCAATGGGAATATCTTTCCAAGATTGAAAAAAAGCTTCGCTTTATATGACCACACCTCAAACGATTGTATTTTACGAGATAACAAAGAAAATTCTCTAATAAACCAGAAATCAACACCCAACCGATTTCTATCTCTTCACCAAAAACAATTGTTTATTGCCCTAACCACATTATTTCACCGGTCACACGAGCTAACATAGCTTTTGCAGATAGATTTTCTTCCCTCTTCTCCGAAAAACGATATATGTTAAGCTATTTTGGGATTTACTGCTGAACTGCTTATGCTTGCACTTTGAATGCCTTTTTTCTCACCATATAAAAGGTAGATAAAAAAATAATTTCGTTTATCAGCTTTATTTTAAAGACACACCTATTTTTACAGGATACGTTTTCCTTTCTATCAACCCTATCACATTTAATACACTTGTCGTTTCTAAACATGAACAACCAAGCATCACAATGGAACAATAGACACCCATCACTTTCATGGGCACTTGCATTGACAAGAGATAAACAAGAGCATTGATCACCACACACGGAGCAAAAGTCTATAGCGACTACGCCATAGACTTTCGCCACGCAAGGGTTATTCTTAAAGCATATTTATGATGAGATAATCATTTATGACATCCTTTTTGTTACGCCAAAGAACGGGTTTTGCTAACGAGTTTTACTATTGTGCAAATTTTTCAAGAGAAATCCTCATTCGCTCATAGATGACAAGATTTCTTTATGGAGAGCGCACATGACGCTCAGCTTTGACCTTTTCCATAACAAGGGTAAGTTCAAACTTTAACCAACACGACAATACACCTACTCTAAACGATTTATGTACCACCTCATCCGCAACACATTGCCAAATATCCGTACATTTCCTCGAAAAATTTTCACACTTTTACGCATAGTAAAAAAAAGATTAACTTTAATCATGTTGCACTCCATTTTAATTGATTTGGATTTTAAAATGCCCAAAAAAATCAAACAAAAATAGAGAGGTAAGTTACGAAAACTACAGGGTAAATTTTACTGCCCCAAAATGTCTATTTTCCCCCGCCTGAACAGTCAGAGGAACACTATAAAAATTATTTTTATTGAAAAACAATTACTTATAATCCAGGGAAGAAAAGTAAAAATCTCCCCCAGAAAAAGAGATTACCTTCAAAATTATCAAAAAAAGCAGCACAATTTTAGTGATCTTTTATTTTTTTTCTTTTGATCAAAGAGAGCTGGCAGGTGTCTTAGGAGCCCCTCCGGTAGGTTCCCAATTCGCAACAGCCGCTAATTCCTCAATGAGCTTCTCTCTTGGTAAATTATTATCATCCACCAACTTGTACTGAACGGCATGTTCACTAAGCCACTTTATAAGCGTTCCTTTAACAGTTTTACCACCCTCAGCCTCACTCACCGCTTCCCATGCTGCAACAATAGCAGCAAGCTTTGGAGCATAACGTGGATGCGTTGGATCTTGAAACGCATAATATTTCTGATCCTTAGTCTCAGCAGAATCATCCTCAGGGAAAAAAATGGAGGGTACAGACCACGCGATGAAAGCCATTCTTTTAAATCATCAACGCGAACATATGAGGAATCTGCATCTATAAAATCCGAAAAATTATAGTACGACCATTCTATCTCTAATCGATTGCTTTTTCCCGCTTGAACGATAGCATGATAGGCTGCACGGAAATTAGCAGTTTTCTCTGATGATACGGAAAGGTTATCTTCGTAAATATCACTTTTTTCTGGTTCTAATTTGTTGACAAACAAATACTTTCCTGGATTTAATCCAACTATTAAAAGCGCTGCCTGCAGTATTGTTAGTTTTTCAGAAAGCCGCCAAAATTTCAAACCATCACTATTTTCCATATATGCTCCCTTTTTTTCTGCACAATTTCGCTCTTTTTTAAAAACATCAAAAACGTTTGTTAACGTGTAGAGATTATGCACTTTTCACATTTCAACTCATCCCATACTTTAAATAAAAACACAGCACCCACACTCCTCCTTGTGATACACAAGAAAATGATTTGAATTGATTTAAGATAAGAAGTTTTGAAGTGAGAGGAATCCTACTGAATTTTGGGCTTTCATACAAGATATCAGGCAAGTTACAAGGCGATAAATGCCCCTTCATAAAGCATAAATTTTTATGCGTGATCAAACAATTTGATATGGTAATATCTCTTTCATTTATGCACCCCCACCCTTAAACCTGCCCCTGCAATCACAGCACAAAAGATAATTCGTTACACGCTAACAAATCCACCTAAATGCAAAAGCTGTAACAACGCTAAAATGCGCGTAAATATCATAAGAATACTGTCTTACACCTCCACAAGCAGAATGAGTGGCGTAAAACTGTACAATAAAATGTCATGCCTATAATGAACAGTGCTAAAGACTGTCGCAACACTGGGAGCTAAGGTGTATGATGATGCCGGCTTGCTCTTTTATGAAGCGTAAAGATTAAGAAGACTCAATGGAGTTTATATTATTTCATGGAAATTTTGCCGCTCTACCCTTCTATACTCTTCACGGGGGCCCCCTCGCGAAATGGGCTTTTATCCCTTGAATAAAGATCTCCTTTAAAGAATCATTTCAAATTCTAAGAGCTGTTACAGTCTTTTGAACGCATCGAATGAATGATGATGCTAGCTTATTCCTTTCCTATATTCTCGAGCATCAATACATTGAAATGCTCCATTCAAACGCCCCTTTAGCAAAATAAAGCACATTGTCTCTTAAATTTTTTCACGTAATCATTTCTCTCATGCGCCCCTGTCGTCTCCATTTGATAAATCTCCTTGTACTTTCTCAGCATCCCATCACCTTTTTTCTCAGTGCAACCTTTTTGCAATTTTTCAGTTTTGAACTTTTAGATTGACTTTCGGTTTATTTTTCTTATGTTTTAGAATTATTCTAAAGTGCAGAGGAACAGAAAATGTTGAGATCGTTTTTTTCATTTGTACAACGTAAAGCTCTGTCCTTTCGTTCAGCACAAAACGTGATACTTAAAGCGCTCAAATTAAAAGAGCAACATGCGGCGCTCTATTTAAAATATGCAAAAGCTCTAGAACCTTATTCCTCTAAGGAAGCCGCGGTTTTTACCGCCATGGGGCTTCAAGAGCTTAAAAATTATAAGCAACTTTTGTGCCTTTCTTGCCATAATCGTGCAAACACTATCGGTTCATTATGTGACAAAACTTCTCTTGTGAAAGGCAAGAACCGCCATCCCTCCCAAAAAACAACAGCGGCAAATCACACCATAAAAAAACCTTCGAAAACGCAAAGACAAACACTTTTGACTTGGATTCAACCAGGTCTTGCAGGGTTAATGGATGGCTCTGTCTCTACCCTTGCCCCCATTTTTGCCGCAGCTTTTGCCACGGGAGACACGCATCAAACTTTTTTGATAGGGCTCTCAGCTTCAATTGGTGCAGGGCTTTCAATGGGTTTCACAGAAGCAGCCCATGATGACGGAAAATTATCAGGACGTGGTTCGCCATTAAAAAGAGGTCTTGCCAGCGGCATTATGACAACATTAGGAGGACTAGGTCATACTCTTCCCTATTTGATCAACTCTTTTTATGTAGCGACAATTATTGCTTTTATCATTGTTTTTTTCGAACTAGGCGCCATCGTCTGGATTCAGAACAAATACATGTCCACTCCCTTTTGGCGCGCCTCTTTACAGGTCATCATTGGGGGAGCTCTGGTTTTTGCCACGGGTATTCTTATCGGTAGTATCTAAAAAATCTTATCTGTAACCACAATTTAGATCTCAAATAAGCGCATGCCCCTAGGCATAAGCCATCCTTGATGATGCCATTATTGAAAAATGCCATTGATAATGTTAGGTGGTGTTGTGGAATATTTTAGGTCAGTAAGAGATGATAAGCAAGCTCTGGGGACAACCTATATCCACACACCTTTATCGACTTGGTTTTATAGATATCTTTTGTTAAAGTATCATTTTCTTCTAGACCTCATATTTTGGAAATGCCTCGATCATGTCGCACACTGAAACCAACGCCTCTCTAAACAATCATCCTGTCTCTTCTCAATCTTCACATGCCCAGACTTTATTTGTTCAGCGTCTTGCACACGGACAAGGTTTAGAACTTCCTTGCTACGCGACAGCGGGTTCTGCGGGTCTTGATCTACGGGCAGCAATTGGAGAAGAAGAAACGCTTGTTCTTGCCCCTGGGCAGCGGGCGCTTATTCCAACAGGTCTCATTTTTCATTTATCTCTTGGGTTTGAAGCACAAATACGTCCACGCTCTGGCTTAGCCTTAAAACACGGCATCACATGCCTCAACACTCCAGGAACGATTGATAGTGACTACCGTGGTGAGGTCAAAGTCCTTCTTATCAATTTAGGACAAGAAGACTTTTCCATCCAACGAGGCATGCGCATTGCCCAAACAGTCATCGCTCCCGTATCCCAAGTCAATGTTTGCGCCATTGAACCAGAGCAAAGTACCCAAAACCATAACGAGAGCCGTGGAACAGGAGGTTTTGGTTCAACGGGACACACTTAAGAAGCTCTGAAAAAATCGCTATCCTTAAAATAACACACACACTTATTCCAACCACTCTTTCACTTAAAACCCCTTGGGCTTTTAAAGTACACAAGGAGTGCGCATTTGCTTTCAAAGTTTTTTCACTAAACGCCCCTCTAAACAAGTATCCTTACTCTTCTCCTGTCTCTTCTCGATCTTCACATCCCCTGACTTTATCCGTTCAGTGTCTTGCACTTGGGACAAGATTTAGAACTTCCTCACTACACAACGGCTGGTTCTGCTGGTCTTGGATTTACAAGCAGCAATTGGTAAAGAAGAAACACTGGTTCTTGCCCCTGAGCAGCGGACACTTATTCCAACAGGTCTCAATTTTTCATTTATCACGTGGGGCTTGTGAAGCACGCATCCGTCCACGCTCTGGCTTAGCCTTAAAACACGGGCATTACATGCCTCAACACTCCAAGAACGATTGAGTGTGACTATCCGGAAGTGAAGTCAAACTCTTTCTTATCAATTTAGGCCAAGAAGACTTTTCCATTTAAACGGGGCATGCGCGCCATTGCCCAAACAGTCATCGCCCCTGTATCCCAAGTTAATGTTTGCGCCATTGAACCAGAGCAAAATACCCAAAGCCATAACGAGAGCCGTGGAACAGGAGGTTTTGGTTCAACGGGACACACTTAAGAAGCTCTGAAAAATCGCTACTCTCAAAATAACACATACCCAACCACTCTTTCACTGGAAATTCTTTGAGCTTTTAAAGTGCAGAAGGAGTGCGCATTTGCTTTCAAAGTTTTTTCACTAAACGCACCTCTAAACAAGCATCTCTCAATTACGTCTCGTGCACTATACAAAACTTCATTATCACCAGATACCCCTCCCCCATAACAAAAACATTGGCACTAACCATTGAGCGTTCACACACTGCTTGTAATGTCGACAATCTATACATCATACTGGAAATTCTTTGCGCTTTTAAAGTGCAGAGGGAATGCGCATTTGCTTTCAAAGTTTTTTCACTAAACGCACCTCTAAACAAGCATCTCTCAATTACGTCTCTCACGCTATACAAAACTTCATTATCACCAGATACCCCTCCCCCATAACAAAAACATTGGCATTAACCATTGAGCGTTCACACACTGCTTGTAATGTCGACAATCTATACATCATATTGATTTATAATAATAATGAATTGTCTTTCAACTTAAATGAGAAATCTCAATACTGTAAGATTGTTTCATGGCAAGCCTATTTATATTAAATCAATCAAAAGCATGTTTCTCACATTCCAAACGTGGTTAGCATACAGATAAAAACTGAAAAAATGCCTACAATGAATACGTATATTAACACTGTCTTGGAAAAAATATAAATACGATAATGGTGCTCGCTTACTCTTTTATTCAGCATAAAGAGAGTGAGGTTCGATAGATTTTTTGATTATTTTACGGGGGCTTTACGGTTATACCATTTATGAACACCGCCGCAAAAAAGGCTTTAAGATGTATTAAGACACACAACAATCGCCTCTGCTGTTTTCTTGATCGCACCTCTTGCGGCAAGATGAGTAGAGCTTAATCCTAAAAAACCGATTCAATATATGAACCCCCTGCGTAATATCAAACCCCTACGTAATATCAAACCCATGCGTGTTTGGTTTAATAAATCCGCGGAACCCTCATCAATTTCACTCTACGACTTTGAGTAATAGGCTTTGCTTCCTGCAACAAAGGCTGTTTTTTATCACTGATCAGAGACATCGGCTGGAATATTAGCGTTTCCCGCAGTGCCCGTTGTTACGGCATCCACATGCCCCACAACGTTACCACCCGCTCCATCGACAGCAGCGTTCGCTACCCCTGTTGTTTTATTATTGATCTCACCTCTTGAGACAAGATTGGTAGAGTTTTGCAATCCTACAAGACCGATTTTATGATATCCAGCCATGCGTATTTGATTTAATAAATCGATGACAGTACCATAATCAATTTCGCTATCCGCTTTGATTAAAATTTTTGTCTCTAAATTTTGCGTCGTTTCCCTCAACAAAGCTTCTCTCAAAGCTGCTTGTTCTACAAGATGATCACCAATGTAAAGAGAACGATCTTTTTGCAACGTAACATAAAGAGGTTCATCAGACTGAACCACTGAAGGTGCTTGAGTTATAGAAGGAAGCTGAACGGAAATGGCAGATGTTGCCAAAGGCGCAGCAACCATAAAAACAATAAGCAACACCAATACAACATCAATAAAAGGGGTCACATTGATTTCGCTTTGCAACCCACTCTCGTCTATATCCCAATCATTATTAAGGCTTGCTTTCATTTTTTATGACTTTTCTGTTGTCTTTGTCTATCAAGTTCACGGCTCAAGAGCCTTTCAAGAGCAGCAGCGATATCACCTAAATCACTGCGATAACCACTCAAAGCACGCATAAGGCTATTATACATAACAACGGCGGGAATAGCTACAAAAAGCCCAACAGCCGTTGCGAATAAGGCTTCAGCAATTCCAGGCGCCACCACATCAAGTCGCGTTGTTTGAGACTGAGCAATCCCAATAAAAGAATTCATAATTCCCCAAACAGTTGCAAAAAGGCCAACAAAAGGAGCAATTGCGCCAATAGTTGCAAGAACAGCGCTTCCACATGCAACACGGCGTGTAGCAGCCAGCAAGCAGCGTGACAAAAGTGAATGAACCCTTTCTTTTAAACCTTCATGAACATCACGAGCCTTAGCATCGCGAACATCGCGGGAAACATCTTCATATTGATTGCTCTCCTCATAAAAGAGAATATCTTCAATCGTTTGTGCACTTTCCCCTGTACTGTTTTTTTCACCAGAGCTTTCGTTTATCCCTTCAGGAGCAGAAAAATGAACCTGTTGTGCAGAAAGATACACCTCTTTAAGAACTTCTTTGAGAAAAAATACACCAGCTCCTTTGCTTTCTTTCAAGCTAGCTGCCAAACGCGTAAGAGTCTGAGCATTTAGAACCAATTGAAGTTCATGACGTACTCTTCGTTTTACCAAAGTGATCTCGACAATTTTCACAAAAGCAATTGTCCAAGACACAAGTGAAGCAAGTAACAAAATAATGATAACGGCTTTTACCACCCAATCAGCAGCCATAAACATAGAAAGAGGAGAAAAATCATGCACTGTCAATACAGAAGACATATTATCTAAAGGGACTGTTTTATCTAAAGGGACTGTTTCAGATTCCATTTTTATCTCACATTCTTGTGCTCTTATCTTTATTTATGAGCTGGATCGTCACCCCGCATAGCATCACTGTTCCACAATGCCACGACCCTTTTAACGTCACTTGTGTATTCCTCTTAAGAAAGAAAACTTGATAAATCAAGTATAGTTTTATTTCACAAGCTCTCTCTTAATTCTAAAGAAATTACTCAAGAAATTTTTCTCTAACAATTCAACAAGTTTATCTTACCCAATCAATTTATTGCATAAATTAGGCAAAATGATAAACTTACAAGAAGTATCGCATATAATATTTTAATTTATAAGAATAATTTATCATCGTTCCTGTCAAATAAATCTCTCATATCGCAAAGCTTTTTTCATTTCAGCAGCTCTTTTAAAGCCAACAAAATATTTGCTTACATGAAACAAGCAGCAAAAATATCATAAAATCCTCGGAGAAAAGGATATGCACTTCTCTAACAACCAGTGCACTAAAGTACCTCTCCTATCCTAAAATAAAAATATACCTTACGTTTTAAAAAAAGAACTATCGCAATATCTTAAACTGACCAAAAGTATCATGGGGAGCGCATGTTGCCCCCAAATACATAGAGAGCAAAGAGCCGCAATATTATTTTCTTTTTCTTTGCTGCAAAAGTATAAAAATGACAGTACTTCTGCCGCAAAATCGCAACAACGATGTTTTTTAGCTGTCACAAGCTTAAAAAATAGGCCTCAGCACACTTTTAAAAAACTTTTATAAAAAACTGCGCCACGAGAAACTGAAGAATGGTGCTAAATTGCTGCAAAAGCATAAGGCAATTCTCAACAGATGCGACCCTTTACAGACAAAGCATATCGTATAGGAAAGATTTATTTTATCAAAAACAGTTTTAAATTCAACAAAATGAAAGGAACCAAAAAAAGCTTTTGGCGTTACTCAAGCAGTGAAAATTTTCACTCCAATGCAAATGATCACTATGAACACACCAATACAAATATCAATGAATCAAGAGGGAAAAATACCATGGCCCATAATAAAACAACACAGCACGATAAAACAGCCGTAGAAAAAGACCAACAAAAAGACCTACAAGGACAATTAGAAACGTTACGCACTGAAATTTCAGGGATTACCTCAACCCTAACAGATCTTGGTGCAAACAAATTCAACGCCGCCAAAGACAAAGCGGAAAAACTATATCACTCAGCGAAAGAAAGTGGTGAAGACATGATGTCTCAAGCAAAAGACAAAATCAGTGATCTTGAACAAACTCTGAACCAATGCGTTCGCAAAAACCCTGGCAAAAGCGTTTTGTTTGCCGCAGGGGTTGGTTTTATTCTTTCTCAATTACTACGTCGTTAAGCAATGCATAAGTTTATCGCTCCTCTTTTAAACCATCTTGTCGGTGGAGGGCTTAAAAGCACAGTCAAGCAAGTACGCCTTCAAGCAATTTTCTATGGGTTTATTAGCATTTCATTCTTCATGTCTTTGCTTTTTTTATGTACCATCGGTTTTATTGCGTTATGTTCTGTTATGAAGCCTCTTGCTGCCGCCAGTATCATGTTTTTAATTTGTCTTTCTCTTGCGGGATTAGGTCTTATTATCAGTCGCGTTCTCAAAACTTATCAACGCTATGACCAACAAAAAAAGACAGAAGAACAACGCCACAAACTCATGACAGATGCGACTGTTTCCAGCCTTGCAGCTCTCAGTCAACATCTCCCTTTTGCCAAATTGAGTGTTCCCATTCTCGGACTTGCAACTTATTTTTTGTGGAAAAAAGATAAAAAAGACCGCTTTTCAAAGTAAAATATGTAAAACTGTCACTCTAAATTCCCCCTCAGTGTGCTTTCTTTTATAACAAAAGAAAGCACATTTTTTTCCTCATAGTCTCTTTAGCTTCTTCAAATACCTGAAAAAAATCCCCTTCATTTTGCTAAAAATTCCATAGAACCGCTACACTCTCTTTCAGATTGCAACCCATTTTTCATGAACATAACAACATAAGGCAATGCTTGCATTAGAAGTCCTAGTTTAATTCGAAGCCATTTATTGTTTTTTGAAGGAAATGATGTTCCGTTTCTGCCTTTCTCTATATTTTCATAAGCTTTTTTCAGAACCAAAGGTCACGTCATCGATTTGAATTTATAAAGCAAAAATATTCCCCGTATGAAAATTCTTTTTTCAAAAAATCTGAAATTTTTACAGATAAGAAAGTTGTAAAAACGTCCATTACACAACAAAAATTTATCAATTCTGATACTGATAAAATAGAGGTCATACCTATAATTCACGTCACAGAAAAAACAAATAAAGAAAATTTTATAGAAATATTTGCTGATGGCATTCAAGCAATTTTTAATTTATCTCGTACAGGACATCGTGCTTTGATAATAGTTTTAGAAGAATATCGATCTAATAAATCAACAAACGAAGATCCCAGCAGCGTTACCTTAATTTGGTTTGATGGGGGTATAAATGGAAAAAAGCGCGATATGGTCGACAGAACTTTTCACAACGGTTTAAGAGAACTTATACAAAAAGGAATTTTGAAACCAAAATTGCCTAATCAATACTGGGTGAATCCTATTCTGTTATTCAAAGAAGAAAAAGTTGCTTTTATGAAAGAATATCAAATAGAATCATCTTCTACCAAACCGGATATTTCATCCGTTGAACATCAAACAGATCTTGAAGATTTTATAACAAAATAACTTGTATCATTTATCGTACTGTGTATATTGTGGAGCATCTTGATTTAAGCGCGTGAGGGGAAAATAATGTCAAAATCACAAATAAGCAAAGAGGCGCTCGTCCTTTTGCTTTTATGGCTTCGTGGTCCTTTAAGATTGATACTAAGCCTTATAGTGATAATAGGGTTTGTGGGATTGTTTACAATTCCTATTATAATATTATCAATAGGTTGGTCAAAAGCACTAATAAACATTACAATTTGTTCGTTTATATTAGGTTTTGGCTCTTTCCTTCTCATTTTTTATTATGATAGACTTATAAGATATTTACAATAAACTGTTCACATATTTTTCCATTAACAATACTAATAAAAAACAAAAGATCACGATAATTAAATCTGTATTCCGATATAATTGATGAGATTAATACATATAATTTTTAAAGAGGGGAAAAATGAAAAAATTTATTTTAATATGCTTGGCTCTATTGACTATAGGATTGAATATTACAGGTTGTGGTAAAAGTGAAGAGGAAAAACGTAGAGCCCAACAAGAAGAACAAGCTAAAAAGTTTTTTGATGAAGAATTAACCTCTACAGATCGTGATCATGCATTTTAAAAAATACCCTACGACAATAAAATGTGAGTTATCAATCTCTAACTAAAAGAGTATTTTGTGTAACTCACACCCGACAACGTCATTGTACACTTTAACACGTATGAAGACAATCAGTTTTAAAAACTTTGGAAAGGCTTTTCATAACCTATCCGCTTAACGCTAAGTATTTATATAACAAAATACCCATTTATTATCTTTTCTTGTCTTTTTTATAATATTTTCAAATATATATCACTTAAAATACCTTATTATTTTCATCACTTTCTTTTGACTTATCCCCCTATAAGCTTTCTCTTTAATCATGATCTCAAAGCCGCGTGAGAAAAGAACAAGATAAGCCTTTTGGTTATTGATAAGGGGCACACGTGCGCCTAACGATACGCTTTTACAGAATTTCCCAGCCTTTAAAACTTAAGGCTTTTAGCCTTCTCATTTAAATGCAGGTTTGATGTCATGATTTTGGGGTGCGATTATTAAGAGTTTGAGAAGCGAAGAGCTTTTCATTTAAAAAGCAAAACGAAATGACGTATAGCCAAGGAAACGCGCTCTCCCATAGCACTGTAGTAAACAACCTATAAGGATATTTTAAACACAACAAATTTTCATAACGAGCGTTGTCCACCAAGGACTGCGTGGATTATCATTAACTTTTTTCTGATAAGATTTGCAGTAGAATATTGTCTTGATTTTTAAATAGCGCTTGAGAGAACGCTTTATTAATAATGGTCAATATTAATTATGGTCAATGGGATTATAGCTCCCATGATCTCTTCGCCAATCTTCTGGTTGTTGAAATTGGCTCGACCATAAACCGTTTTGTGCTTTTTGAGCAGCAGATTGTAGAGTTTTATAGTCTGCGGGGGATGGAAAATGATGCTGATCTTTTGTCAACACCATCAACCCTTCTGCCAGCCCCAACCGCGCCAGATCAACCCCATCTACAAAACATTGTGCATAATGAACCTGTTGAACGACACGTGCTTGCCGACAAGTAACCTTTTTATCAATTGTTTTTGAAACAAGCCAAGCCGTAACAAAAGCACCGCAAGGCCACTTAACTCCGTTGCGTGAGGCAAATTGCCTCATTTCACAGCTTTCCACACCATATAAACGGATATCACGGATGATCTTTTTTCTCCATCCATCATCTACAAGCGTGATCATTTTAAAGGTCACACCACTTGTAACCTGTATAGCACCGGAATAGACCGGCACATTTTCTTCATAAAATTGTGATGCGAGTGGTTTTGGATGCAATACCACATTTTGTTGATTTACGTCTTGTTGGTTTGCATAATCTATCAATTGTGACTTCGGACTTTGAACGGGGTTTCCAATTGTCTTTTCTGATCCTTCAAAAAGAGAAAATTGCATAATATTTTCAGTATGTTGACTGAAATAAAAGTATCCTAAAATAATAATACAAATTAAGAAAATATATTTAGGCGCTGCTCGAAGATATTTTAAAAGTATCATTTTGAATATTACTATATTTTTTGTTCATTAAATAATAAAAGATTAAATATTATTAATTTATCGATAGAAAAATTTATTTTTTTCATTTATATGATTCCCGATTAATATTTTGAATATTAATTTTGTGATTAACTTAAACATAAAGCGGGGGAATTTTCATGAAAAACATGAATAATTCGTTCATTAATGAACATACCTTACAAAAAACTATTCTATCCAACACCCAAAAGAAATGGTTAACAGCAGCATTGATGCTGTTTATTGCCTTCATGGCACTGAGTGAACCAGCATTTGCTGATGGCGGCTTCGGAAAAATTGAAACTGCTCTTGATAAAATAATTGAAGCTTTAACAGGAAAAATTGCAACATCAATTGCAACCATTGCGGTTGCTGGTATTGGGCTTGCATGGATTGCTGGTTATGTTGAAATGCGTAAAGCTTTTTTCGTTTGTGTTGGCATCGGCATTGTTATGGGTGCAACGCAAATCGTATCAATGTTTTCCCATTAAACTTTGCCTTTCAAAGCCATGAAAGAGCATGACAAGCTAACAGAAGATACGTTATTTCTTGCTTGCACGCGCCCTGCAATGATTGCGGGCGTAACAGTGGAAGCTATGGGATTAAATGGGATAGGAACAATGATATTGTTCATTATGGCAGGCAATATTTTTCTTCTAACCTTTGGTGTGATGCTGCATTTCATATTCAAGGAAATCCTAAAGCATGACCATAACAAATTTCGTATTCTTCTGACATGGCAAAAGACATCTATTTTTGCCAGAAATTCGAGTCTATGGGGTGGGGGAAGTATTTCTCCATTACGATTAATTCGTAATTATGAGGAATTACAATGAATAGAACAGAGCGCAAACGTGAAAAACAACCAGAGGCGATCATTCCTTATGTGCGCCATGTCAACAAGCACATCATTGCGCTGGATTCACGCGCTCTCATGAGCGTTATTAAACTTGAAGGCATTAACTTTGAGACAGCGGATATTATTGATCTGAATGTGCTTCACGAACAGCTCAATAATCTGTTTAAAAACATAGCGGATGAACGGATAGCGCTTTATAGCCATATTATCAGAAAGCGTGAAACGATTTATCCGGATGGGACTTTCAGATCGGCATTTGCCAAGCAATTAGATGATAAATATCGCGAGCGGATGATTTCACAGGAGCTTTATCGCAATGATCTTTATCTTTCTATTTTGTGGAATCCACACGTTGATCAAACGGATAAATTAGTGGAGTTTTTCAAACGTTTAGGCAAAGCCAAGCAAGAAAAGACAGAAGTTGATGCAGAGTCCATTCGCAAGCTTGAAGATATTACCACAGATCTTATTCAAAATTTAGAGCGTTATGGTGCAAAAAGACTGAGTCTTTATGAACATGAAGGTAATATTTATTCGCAGCAAAGTGAGTTTATCCACCAATTGGTGGGAGGTCGTCGTGAACGTATCCCTCTCACATGGGGGACGATAGCTTCGACTGTTTACTCAGACCGTCTCATTTTTGGGAAAGAGATCATAGAAATACGCTATGAGGCGGCACAGCGGTTTGCGGGCATGTTTGGTTGGAAAGAATATCCAGCAAAAACTAGGGTAGGCATGGCGGATGGTTTGCTCACCCTTCCCTTTGAGTTTATTTTCACCCAATCTTTTGTTTTCAAGAGCAAAAATGCTGCCAAACAGATTATGGGGC
This sequence comes from Bartonella sp. AA56HLJMS, assembly GCF_042197145.1. Taxonomy (NCBI): domain Bacteria; kingdom Pseudomonadati; phylum Pseudomonadota; class Alphaproteobacteria; order Hyphomicrobiales; family Bartonellaceae; genus Bartonella; species Bartonella sp. AA56HLJMS. Next base: position 77,146 of record NZ_JBHIRL010000011.1, read on the forward strand.
GCAAACAGAATCAAATGGTCAATGCAGGAGATCGAGCAGGTTCACAAATTATGGAACTGGATGATGCGCTTGATGATCTTGAATCCAATCGTTTTGTTTTAGGGGAACATCATTTATCATTGGCAGTTTTTGCTGATACGCCGCAAGAGTTAGCGGATAATCTTGCCAAAGCGCGTTCTCGTCTTACAGATGGTGGGGCTGTCATTGCGCGGGAAGACTTAGGGTTAGCAGCAGCTTGGTGGGCACAATTGCCTGGTAATTATGCTTATCGCACCCGCTCTGGTGCAATAACAAGCCGCAACTATGCAGCGCTTTCTCCTTTTCATTCTTTTCCGGTTGGAAAAATAGATGGCAATGTATGGGGACCAGCGGTAGCCTTGATGAAAACCTCTGCTGGTTCACCATTTTATTTTAACTTTCACTTTGGAGATTTAGGCAATACGTTTGTTTGTGGTCCCTCTGGTTCTGGGAAAACGGTTATTGTTAATTTTCTTTTAGCACAACTTCAAAAGCATGATCCCAATATGGTCTTTTTTGATAAAGATCGGGGCGCAGAACTTTTTGTCAGAGCGGGTGGCGGCACTTATATGCCCTTGAAGAATGGTAGACCGACAGGCATAGCACCGCTAAAAGGCTTAGACTATAACAATCCAGCAGATAGAGTTTTTTTACGCCAATGGATTATAAAGCTTGTTTCTTCTGAAGATCAAAAGATCAGTGAATCAGAAAGACAAGATATCACGGCGGCTGTTGAGCAGCTTGCCTTATTACCCAAAGAACAACGGACAATATCGGCCTTACAAATGTTTTTTGACACCACGCACAGGGAGGGGATAGCGGGTCGTTTAGAAAGATGGTGTAAAGGCAATGCCTTAGGGTGGGTTTTTGACAATCCTGATGACGACATTGGCATTGATGCAAAATTTATTGGTTATGACATGACGGATTTTTTAGATAATAATGAAATTCGTCCCCCATTAATGATGTATCTTTTTCATAGAATTTTGTCTCTGATTGATGGGCGTCGTATTATCATTGTCATTGATGAATTTTGGAAAGCCTTAGAGGATGATTCCTTTAAAGCCTTTGCGCAAGACAGGCTGAAAACTATCCGTAAACAAAATGGTTTGATGTTGTTTGCAACGCAATCTCCCAAAGATGCGATCAATTCGACCATTGCCCACACCATTATAGAACAATGCCCCACACAAATTTATTTTCCCAATCAAAAGGGCAATCATGGGGATTATGTAGAAGGGTTTAAATTATCGGACAGAGAATTTAACCTGATACAATCAGAATTAAGCCGTGAGTCACGGCGTTTTCTCATCAAACAAGGACAAAGTTCAGTTGTAGCAGAGCTGAATTTACGCGGCTTTGATGATGAAATAGCCATTTTAAGTGGCACCACCAAGAATATTGAACTCCTAGAGACCATTATGGATGAAGTTGGACAATCTCCAGAAAAATGGCTTCCTATTTTTCAAGAAAGGTCAAAGCAATGAAAAAACTTTTATTGGCAACAGCTCTTTGCGCAATTTCTTTTGGTTTAACAACCAATTCATTTGGTTTTGGCGGTATTGTATTTGATCCCAAGGCTTTTGGACAAATGATTAAACAAGTTCAACAAGGCCAACAACAGCTTAACAAGTTGCAAGAACAAATTCAACAAGGTGCACAACAGCTTGACCAATTAAAGAGCCAACTCGATCAAGCGAAACAGTTATATAACTCCTTAAATGTCAAGCCTGACATTTCGGGATTGAAAGAGATGTTTAACAAGCAAGGGAGCAGTGGCGCCCTTCCTTCAGATTTTAACCACTTTCAACAATCAATGGGCAGTGGTGGCGGTGGCGGTGGCGGCGGCAGCAAAAACACGCAAAAATGGCAAGAAGAACTTAAATACAAAGAGCCCTCAGGGGGTGCTGGATCAAAAGAGGCAGCAGATGCTTTTTACGCACAAGAAGTGAAAAAAGCCGAACAGGACACGGTAGGACAGGCAGCCAAAGGCCAAGACGTCTACGAAGAAGCCAGTGAAACACAAAAAACCATTAACAAGCTCCTTGACGAACTTGGAAGTACTAAAGATTCGGGTAAAATTCAAGGCATTCAAGCACAATTATCAGCAATACAAGCAAAACTCCAAACACAAGTTCTCCAAATGCAAGCCGCCGCGATGATTCAACAAGCGGAATACAAAGCTGCCGAACAACGAGCTTACGAAGAATTTGCAGCGCGATATGCAGATTATGCCAAAAAACTCGGTGGTCAATAAACGGGAGAAAAGAGGGGCTTAAATATGAACAAGATCATCATAACAACATTGCTACTTTGCACAGGGCTGATCACCACTGGATGTGAAAAAACCCATAGCGTAGAAGAATTTAAGAAAGATCACAAATTATACGAAAAATGGAAAATGAAATGTATGACATCAGGGGATCTCGATTCGCAAAATTGTAAAAACGCAGAGCAAGCTTATCGTGAGAGTCTTCCAACATGGGGATGGGGGAGAACTGGCTCGACAAATGACGATAAACAAGAATCTGAAAAGAAACAGGACAATAAATAATGAATAAAGTTCTCATAACAACATTGCTGCTTTGCACAGGGCTCATCACAGCTGGATGTGAAAAAACTTACAGCGTCGCTGAATTTAAAAAAGATGAAAAATTACGCCTAGAGTGGGATGCGAAATGTGGATTTGCAGGAACTTCAAAAAATTGTGAAAACATGCGGTTAGCATTTTTAGAACTTCAAAAGGAATATGAAGCAAAAGCAGCAGAAAGAAGTCGTAAAGCAGCAGAGGAGTATAGGAAAGGTATAGATGAACTTATAGCTGAACAAAAAGCTAAACATGAAAAATTACAAGCCGAACAAGAAGCGAAAGAACGAGCCGAAAGAGAAGCAGAAGAGCGCGCTAAAGCTAAACAACAACAGGACAGTCATTAATCATGAATAAAGTTCTCATAACAACATTGCTACTTTGCACAGGGCTCATCACAGCTGGATGTGAAAAAACCTATAGCGT
>NZ_JBHIRL010000012.1:0-44518 GCF_042197145.1 Bartonella sp. AA56HLJMS
TTACATCAAGAAGCGTTAGCAGACTTCAAAGAAACATTAGAAACATTGTGCGAAGCGTGCTTTATAGAGAAATGTTAGAAAATCCTATTCCCTCACTTTTATTTACGCGTCCCTCACTGTAAAAAATATATGGAAAATCAATAAATTATTTTGGATAAAAAAGAGTATGGTGCCCAAAAGAGGACTCGAACCTCCACGCCTTACGGCACGGGTACCTGAAACCTGCGCGTCTACCAATTCCGCCATTTGGGCTTATAAAATTCATCTAAGCGCATGAAGCAACTCTGTCAATAAAATTATAGAATTTATTTTTTCAGCTTAAAACGATAGCATTGAACTTTTGAGGGAGATCATGATTTTAGAAGTTTAAGGTGTGAGGACTGTCTTTGATAAAATTGTTGAATCCGGATTAAATGTGTAAATAATAGGAATGCCGGTCGCTAATTCTTGAGATATAATTTCCTCACCGGAGAGACCTTCAAGCGCCATAATAAGAGCACGAAGAGAATTTCCATGTGCTGCGATCAAAACAGTTTGGGAGCGCAAAATATAAGGCTGGATATGGTAAAGATAATAAGGCCAGATGCGTGCACCGGTATCGCGTAGGCTTTCTCCATTCGGCGGCGCAATCGTATAGGAGCGGCGCCACATTTGCACTTTCTCCTGCCCCCATTGTTGGCGTACTTCATCTTTATTTAAACCAGAAAGATCACCATAATTACGTTCATTTAATGCGGGATTTTTTATCACTTCTAAATCTGATTGTCCCATTTGCTCTAAAATGTGCTGAGCGGTTTTTTGAGCTCGCTGTAAGGCTGATGTATAAGCGATATCAAACCTCAAACCATATTCTTTCAGTTTTTTTCCTGCTGCTATCGCTTCTGCATGACCTTTTTCTGTTAAATCGGGATCTTTCCAACCGGTAAAAAGGTTTTTGAGATTCCATTCACTTTGTCCATGACGAATTAGTGTAAGTATGCGTCCCATTATAAATTGCCTCTATTCTATTGATTGTTTAAAATTCATCGTTCAATCCCAAAACATCGAACATTGAATAAAGACCGCTTTCATGATTTTGTGCCCATAAAGCTGCTTTTAATGCGCCATTGGCAAAGATAGAGCGTTCTTGCGCTGTATGTGAAAGAACAATGCGCTCATTGGAGCCGGCAAAAATGACACTGTGTTCTCCAACAACTGTCCCACCACGTGAACAGGAAAAGCCAATGGTGCCTTTTTTGCGTTTACCTATATGACCATTGCGTTCGTTGACACGCACATTTTTAAGCATAACATTGCGCCCTTCAGCTGCTGCTTGGCCAAGAAGAAGGGCTGTTCCAGAAGGAGCATCAACTTTGTTAGCGTGATGCATTTCATAAACTTCGATATCAAAATCATCGGCTTCTAATGCTTTAGCGGCTTTCTTTACAAGGTTGGCTAAAAGATTTATTCCAAGGCTCATATTCCCGGATTTGACAATAGTTGTATATTTCGCAAAATTTGCAATTTTTTCTTCTTCTGTTTTGCTAAATCCTGTGGTGCCAATAATATGGACAAGGCTTTTTTGAGCAGCGTAGTTAGCATAAAGAATACTGGCTTCTGGTTGTGAAAAATCTAAAATACCTTCTGTATTAGAAAAGGCATTTTCGGGATTGTCAGTGATACTAATCCCAAGAGAATCTGAACCAATTAATGCACTGGCATCTTTTCCTACGAACGGTGAGCCTTTACGTACAAGAACAGCACAAAGCTCTACATCTTTCCTCTGCTGGATTGCTGTAATGAGTTCACGTCCCATTCTTCCATTTGCACCAACAACTGTAAGGCGCATTTTTATCTCCTTATGATACTTTACTGTGCAGTATAGGCAAATTCTTGCCTTCTTTCCAATGGTTCTTTTTCTTTATAGAATTTTTTTCCTTCTTTAATTTATCTTGTTGTGCTGTAAAACACTGTTGTTTAGAGCAAGTGATATAAGATCTACAAATTTAAATAGAGATGTTTTTCGTTAGAGTGTGTGATGAATATTCTTAAGTAAGGTTTGCTTATGAAACCTTATGAAGATTGTGTATTACTTTACGCTTTTTTTTCGTTCTTTAAAGGGGAGCGTTCTTCATGCAAAATAAGATCTCCCAAACAAAATAGACCTATGTTGTCAATTCATGCGCTTTTCTTAAAGAAATATTTATCAATTCTTCTAAACTTATTTTATGATAGTGCTCGTGAGTGGTATCACGAGAGAATATCCATGAATAATATAAAATCTATTCTGCGCCACTATCTTTATGCTTCATAAATAGAGCAAATCAACATTATCATACGTTTTGTTAGCCTTTAATGTTTTAACTTAGTCATTTTCACTCATCAATTCCATTTGTGACGCATAAGAAAACGATTATTTATCATTGTATATCAATACGTTATCCATAAATAAAATCACGTAAAAGGGGAGCAAGGGCTAACAAGAAGTTGGATTGTTTACACACGAGAGTTGGGCGGATTCTTCATCTTTTAGGAAAGTCAGTTGAAAAAATTGTTATGTTGTAAAAACGCATGATGAGGCTTTGTTTATTATAGAGAAAATAGGATATATTATGCAATGCGTTTTTTCATATATTGGGGAGAATGGAGTATAACATGCGTTAAGTATTGTTATTTTATTTGCCTAGCTTCCAATGATGCTACAGCTCTTGTATTTAAAGAGAGTCTTTAAAATCCTTTCTTAAGTATTTTTTATCCCTGTGCTGATCTTTTTTGTGACACGATAAGAAAGTGATTTTTGTGATTCAATTATAATGGGTTTTATTCTCTGTTTAATACGATCATAAATCAATATATTATTATATTGTTTATACGCATGCATAAAAATTCATAAACCTATAAATATCCTTTAGATAAAATATCACTTTTATTTTTGTTTGTGAGAGAAGGCTAGAAATCAAGATCTGCATAGTGAGCACTTGCAACAATTCCGCGGACGCGATCTGTTAAAAGAGAACGAAAAGAAGGGCGTGATTTAATTCTCATATACCAGTCTTTGGCAGCAGGAGATTGTTCCCAGTCAATTTCCCCTAGAAAGTCAAGTACAGAAATAGAGGCTGCTGCTGCTAGATCTGCATAGGACAAGGCAGAACCGACTAAGCTATCGCGAGAGGCACAGAGCCAATTGAGATAGTTCATATGTGGTAAAATATTGGCACGTGCATTGCGTAAAATTTGTGAATTAGGAGCACCACCGCCAATGGCAAGTGGCATTTCACGTTTATGGATTCGTTCTCGTACGATATGGCGCGTTGCTTCATTTTCGAATTTATTTAAGAACCAGTCATTGAGACGGCGTACTTCCGCACGATCTAAAGGATTTTCTGGAAAGAGCTTATTTTCTTGTCGTAAACTTCCATGTGTTTCGTCTAAATATTCGCAGATAACAAGAGGACCTGATAATGGAACCTCGTGTTCATCGAGAAAAACAGGAACATGACCAGCGGGATTGAGGGCTAGAAATTCGTGTCTTCTTGCCCATTCATATTCTTCAATCAGTTGAGTGGTTACACCATATTCCCCAAGAATGAGGCGTATGAAGCGCGAGGCAGAGGATAGGGGAGAGTGAAAAAGTGTCAGCATAATTTACACTATCAAATAGAGTTGAAGAGAATTCTTTCAAGTAATCATTTTTATAAAGATGCTTGACTAGAAGTACAAGATCATTAGTAGTTGCTAGTAATTATAATTAATAAATTGTTAATGACTAGGAATTGTTCTCTTATGCGATGGTTTGCAAAATGGCAGCACGTAATTCTTCTAAACCGATAGCTTTTTCTGAAGAGGTTACAAGAAGCTCAGGATAAGCTGCTGGGCGTTTAAGAAGCTTTGTTTGTGTGCTCATAATTAATTTTTCCAAAGCATTTGATTTGATTTTATCGCTTTTTGTTAAAACAATGTGATAAGAAACAGCTGCTTTATCAAGGAGAGCAAGAACATCTTCATCATTATTTTTGATTCCGTGCCGTGAATCAATCAAGATATATACACGTTTTAACGTTGTGCGCCCCCGTAAATAGCTAAAAATCAAATTTGTCCACGCATCAACAAGATTTTTAGGAGCAGCAGCAAAACCATAACCAGGCATATCTACTAATGCTAGAGGGGGAAGGTCTCCTAGTTGCCCACTGAATCCATCGGGGACAAAATAATTAAGCTCTTGAGTTCGTCCTGGTGTATTTGAGGTACGTGCTAAGCTTTTTTGTTGGACGAGTGCGTTGATTAAAGATGATTTTCCAACATTGGAACGACCTGCAAATGCAATTTCTGGTGGTCCTTCAGGGGGGAGAAAGCGTATTTCTGGTACACCACGAATAAAAATCCAATTGCGAGAAAAAATTCCAGAAAGGGAAGAATCTCTTGTCATTCATGCACTTCTTTTTTGGGTGATCTTCTCCAGATGGCTTTCAGATTATCAAAAAGCTCAATTTTAACTCCTTGGCGCTTCATCATGATACCTTGCTGAATGATTGATAATATATTGTTCCATGCCCAATAGATGACGAGACCTACAGGGAAAGAGGCGAGCATAAAAGTAAAGACAACAGGCATCCATGTGAATATCATCGCTTGGGTTTGGTCTTGAGGAGCAGGATTCATACGCATTTGTAAAAACATCGTTATTCCCATAATCAAAGGCCATGCACCAATCATAAGAAATGTTGGCGTTGTATATGGCAAGAGACCAAACAAGTTAAAAAGAGAAGTTGGATCGGGTGCCGCTAAATCTTTAATCCAGCCAAAGAAAGGGGCATGGCGCATTTCAATAGTGATATAGAGAACTTTATAAAGAGCAAAGAATATTGGGAATTGAACCAACATTGGCCAACAGCCTGCAAGGGGATTTATTTTTTCGGTTTTATATAGATCTATTATTGCCTTTTGTTGTTTGGTTTGGTCATCGGGATACTTTTCTTTTATTTCTAGCAACCGCGGTTGTAAAAGCTTCATGCGTGCCATAGATTTATAAGATTTATTGGCCAGAGGGAAAAGAAGAGTTTTTAAGAGAACTGTGACAAGAAGGATGGCGATACCAAAATTCCCTGTTTGTTTATAAAGAATATCAATGAGAGAAAACATTGGTTTGGTGATGAAATCAAACCAGCCCCAATCAATTAAAAGAGCAAACTTTTTTATTTTTAGGTCATTTTGATAATTATTAATAATTTCAACTTGTTTTGCACCAGCAAAAAGACGATTTGTAACAGTTTTTGTTTCATTTGGGGCAATCGTTAAAAGCGACCCTAGCAAGTCAGACTGATAATGCGTTTGCAAACGATCAAAATAAATAAAACGGCTTGTATATTCTTTATTTTGCGGGGGAATAACTGCTACAGCCCAATATTTATCGGTAATACCAATCCAACCTCCTGTTACTTTGGAAAAAGTCATGCTTTTTTGCCCATTATCAGGATTTGGGTCAAGCTCTGCTAAGGTTTTATATTTTTCAGTTTTGAGCGAATCTCCTGCAATACCTATCATACCTTCATGAAGTAAATAGGTTGCATTTGTATGTTCTGGTGGTGCTGCACGTGCAACGCGGGCATAGGACGAGAGATGTATTGGTTGATCACTTTCATTGCTGATAGAATCCTCAATGGTAAACATGAAATGATTATCAACAGAAAGGGTCCGCCGGAAGATTTGTCCCTGTCCATTATTATAAATTAAAGTGATGGGTGTTGAAGGAGTCAGGATTGTATTGTTTCCCTCTATTTGCCATTTTGTATCCGATTGTGGCAAGGCTTTTGCTGGCAAAGACGCACTTGCAAAACCAAATTCAGCAAGGTAGGTTGTTTTGAAACCTTTAGGATTTAGCAAATCGATTTCCGGTGATTTTTTATCGACTGTTAAACGATATTTTTTGAGGTGAAGATCATCAAATTGTGCACCAACAAGATTAATAGAGCCTTCCAGTTCATTGGTTTTGATTGCAATACGCTCTGTTTTGTCCAATACAGCTTTCCGGATTTCAGGTGTCATGGGCTGTTCGATGATAGATGTAGCTTGATACGTTGAGGTATCATCAGAAAAATCTGTCGTGGTAGTAGAAAGGGCTGATTGTTGTTTTGACAATTGCTGTGCGATGACTTGTTGTTTTTGTAACTTTGCTTGTTTGGGAGCAACATGAAGAAATTGCCATGCGATGAGCACTACGAAAGATAAGCCAATAGCGATAAAGAAATTGCGATTATATTCCATCCGTACACCCTTGTTGTTGTTGCTGATGTTTTATTTTTGGTTTTATTCGCCGATTTAATTCACTAATCAAGGATGTAAAAGGTGCATGTAACACATCACGGTACGCTACAATGACATAGTCTGTTCCTGCTTCCATGTGGTTTGTTACACCAACTCTCACGGCCTCACGCAAGCGCCTTTTGATACGATTACGTTTCACAGCGTTACCGTTTTTACGGGTAACAGTGAAGCCTACACGTGCAAAAAGAGAATCTTTTCTTTCTGTTGTTTGTTCACGAGATTTAACTTCGAGCAAAAATAAAGGACCACGTCGTTTTTCTCCTGTACGGACAGCCAAAAAGTCTGCTCTTTTGCGAATACGGCAGGGATGTTTTTTCTTCATAAAAGAATATTTCGCAATTTCATTAAATGCCTGCAAGCAGACATTGTAGGTTCATAATAAAAGTTTCACAACGAAGAAACGATGAGCAATCCTCAACGGTTGTGAAAATTTAAATGGTTAAGCAGAAAGCCGTTTACGTCCACGAGCACGTCTTGCAGCAATAACTTTACGTCCTCCAGCTGTGGCCATGCGTGCACGAAACCCATGGCGGCGTTTACGGACAAGTTTAGAGGGTTGGTAAGTACGTTTCATTTATTTAAATACCGCGGAGTGCGGCCCTTCTTAATCTTCGTTTTATGAGTAGTTATGCGCGAGATAAACAATTTTATCCTATCATACGGCTGTTAACCCATAAGGAAAAATATAAAAAAAGTCAATCTTAGATTGTTTTTCTCTCTCTTGAAAGAATACAAAACACCTTATAACTATCTGTAACGCTTTTTACAATACTGTAGGAGTGTTAGAAAATAACGATTGAATCTACAGAACATAAATGGCTAGGGCCTTAAATAATTAAAGAAGGTGTGACTGATTACTGCTATGCTCAATTTAAAATATCCTTTAAGATTAAGAGTTTTTTTCAGTTTTTGTTTTTACAAAATTTTTATCAGAATATTCATTAAAGTGGTTGTAACACAAACGTGATTGATAGGATTTTATAGCAGATTTTATGTTTGAGCTTCTTTATTTTAAGGATGGTTTCATATTTTTAAAGAGATAAGAGATGTATACTTTATAATGCTGAGTAAAGTAGAAAATTATCAAGTGATGAACAAAATTATCAGGTGATGAACCTTGTAAGTATTTTTCGTTCTTATGCTTATATTTGCTGGTATTTTTATAGAGAGGAAAGAACATGGATCTTATCACAAGTGAGGCTGTCCGCAACGTATTACGTACAATCAAAGGACCAGATCTTGAAAGCGATATTGTGTCGTTGGGTCTTCTTTCAGAAATATTGATTGCTGATGGTAAGGTTTTCTTTTCCATTACAGTTCCTGATGGAGGTGTGCAAAAATGGGAATCATTGCGTCGTTCTGCTGAAAAGGTGGTATGTGCTTTGGAGGGAGTGAAATCTGCTGTTGTTACACTTACAGCAGAAAAAATAACAAAGACAGCACCTAGTCGGAGAGCAAATCTCTTACCGATCAAAATGCCCATAGAAGGTGTGCGGCATGTGATTGCTGTTGCTTCTGGAAAAGGAGGGGTCGGAAAATCTACGATGGCAATAAATATCGCCTTAGCTTTACAAGATTCTGGTTTCAAAACGGGGGTGATGGATGCTGATATTTATGGTCCTTCGTTGCCACGTTTGACAGGACTTGTTAATCAAAAACCACAGCTTATTGGAGAAAAAAAGATTCAACCTCTTGAAAAATTTGGACTTAAATTGATGTCGATGGGGTTTTTGGTTGAGGAAGAAAAGCCGGTAGTATGGCGTGGTCCTATGGTTATGGCAGCTGTAACGCAATTGTTACGAGATGTTGTATGGGGCCCTATGGACGTTTTAGTCGTGGATATGCCGCCCGGTACAGGGGATGCACAATTAACGCTTGCCCAACAGGTACAATTAACAGGTGCGTTGGTTGTCTCTACGCCCCAAGATCTTGCTTTAGTGGATGCACGTAAAGCAATAGAAATGTTCATGAAAGTTAATGTTCCTATTTTAGGACTCATTGAGAATATGAGTTATTTTATCGCTCCTGATACGGGAAAACGCTATGATATTTTTGGCTATGGTGGTGCACGGGCAGAAGCGGAACGTCGAGAACTCCCTTTCTTAGGGGAAATACCGCTTGATGCAGCTTTACGATTTTCTTCAGATGAGGGAATCCCTATTTTTGTTGCTAAGCCTAGTGAAGAGCATGCTAAACTATATCGTAAAATTGTTGATCAAATAAAAAATCAACTCTTATGAATGGGGGGGTGTTTAAGAGCGTTTATTAAAACACAATCATGAAAGACATAAAAATAGTCGCTTCTTTGTAAGAGGAAGTTTTAATGTGTGAATGGAATATATAGGTTAAATAAACAAAAAATTATTCATGCGTTTGGATAACCTGAAGGGGAACAAAATTGAAGAGCTAGAGCCGTGAGGTAGAAAAAATATTGGACTTGAGGCAAAAAGAAGAAGACCGAAAATAAAAATAATTTAGAAAAATTGTAAAAGGTTGTAAAAAATATTTTAAAAATCATTTTTTGATACGAGTTTTCTTGATATAAATCTTAAAATTTCTTTTTAGAAGCATTCATTTTTTGCAAAGTAGCTTCAAGAGCCATTGTTAAAGCATTCCTTCCCCCTTGTTGAGAAAAGTAATTTGACAAAAATTCATTTGTTCCACCCTTTGTTGAAAACTCTTTTTCAAGCAGTGAAAAATCGAGAGATACAGAACGATCCGTTGCTATAGTTTTACGCATTTCATCTGTAAGATTTCCAAACATCATGGTAAGGAATTCTGCTGATTGTTGTTTTTTTAACCCTTGTATTATAAACCATTGATGGGCAGTTTCTATAAAATTAAAATATACTCCCATAAGTGAACCAGCTGTCATAAAAAGATTAAACTGCTCTTCCTTATCCAGCACCAATGTGCCCCCCAATGCATCAAATAAAGTGCGTAAAAAGGGATGATTGGGATAGATTGGTGTCAAATTTTTGCATTCTGCAACAAAAGGTAATGGAACAGCACGATAAACTTTATGATTAATCCACTCTTCTATTTCTGCTGCTTTTGCCATAGCAAGTACGGAAATAACCAGCTGTTCTGGACGAAAACGAAGAGAGCACAAAACGTCTTCTGCAATTTGGTTGGGCAAGCAAAGAAAAACACAATCACTAACATCGAGCAACGCTTGGTTATTTTCAGCAATCATAACTTTATCATAAGTACGTGAAAGGCGCTTTGCTGTTTGTGCATTGCGAGGCGAAACAATAATGGAAGAAACATCAAAGTTGCTTGTCATTAAGCCATTCACCATTGAAGCACTGATTGTACCCGTTCCCAAAAAGCCAAGTCTCATTATCTATTTCTCAGTTTCATATTTTAAAAGGAATTTCAATCAACATCTCAGGTGTTTTAACTAACATAAACGCTAATTGAAGAAGCAACACATAACATAGCAAGAATAATCAAAACCAAATAGATTTTGGGCTTGTCAAAGAGAACGGCAAAAGCAGAAAACCAACCAACAACAGCTGCGGCTAATGCAAATAAAAAACCTGGTTTATTCATAAGCACAATATGCATTGCCATTAACCCACCAATAATTAGCGCTCCAAAAATGATGAGCAAACCTGTTGCAAACTTTTCATAATCATCCATATTTCGCTCCTTATAGCGCTCAATTATTACACACTTTTTAACGCATATGCACATAAAAACGAAATGTTTTTTATTGAATATGGTTAAAACGGGGAGGCCTTTTATTGATCAGATGTAAAAAATGCAGGGATATGCTGTGGCCAACGCCAAGGTAAAATTGCAATTAAATCAAAGCGTACAGACAAAAGGGCATAATCTTTTTGCCGTGCGAGCCAAATATCGGCAGCTGCCTCAATTCGCTTTTCATTCATTCGGGAAACCGCTTCCATTGCTTCAGCCAACGTTGAACGTGCTTTAACTTCAACGATTAACACAAGATTTCCGCGTCGTGCAATTAAATCAATTTCTCCACATTTTGTTTTAAAACGCCTTTCGGCAATGTGAAACCCTTTGCAACGTAGCCACCAAGCTGCCAATTTTTCTGCACGAATCCCTCGATAAAAAGACTTTTGTCTGCGTTTTTTTTGTATTATTTTACGCATTTTTTAAAAAGATTAATCGCTGAAAAAGTTCTTGCTTTTTTAAACCGGTTTTTTTTGCAACAAAAGCTGCCGCTTGAGCAGCAGAATGTGTCCGTGCGCGTTCTAATAGCATTTCATCAATTTCTTGATCACTTATCACATTTAAAGAAGAAGATGATTCTCCAACAAGTACAACAATTTCCCCACGAGTATGTGCTTGTTTTCTGTAATTTTCTAACAAATTTCCCAAATTGGAAACATCTACTGTTTCAAACTTTTTTGTTAATTCACGACAAATGGCAGCAGGTCGATTAGCCGAAAAAAGTGTGACCATATCCTGTAAAGTTTCAACAAGACGATGCGGTGATTCATAAAAAATCAAAGTTGCTGGAATCTCTTTTAATTGTTCCAACCGTTTTCGGCGCTGTAGCTTTCGTGCACTCAAAAAACCTGCAAAAAAAAAGCTATCCGTAGGAAGCCCTGTCGGTATAAGAGCGGCTAAAAGAGCGGATGCTCCAGGAATAGGAATAATTTTATGACCAGCTTTACGGGCCTCTTCTACCAATCGAAATCCAGGATCAGAAATAAGTGGTGTTCCGGCATCTGAAACAAGTGCTACTGTTTTGTTTTCTGCTAAAGCCGCTAAGAGCTTCGGACCCGCTTTTTGCGCATTATATTCATGATAGAGAAAAGGTTTTTTTTGAATGCCGTAACGTTCCAACAAAACACGTGTTACTCGCGTATCCTCACACGCTAAAATATCAATTCCTGCAAGCACTTGCAAAGCACGAAGCGTAATATCTGCAAGATTTCCGATAGGTGTTGCCACAAGATAAAGCCCTGATTCTATAACGGGTGCAGAATAAGCATGCGCACCTATAAAATATGCTTTTTCACACATGCTCTTTTCTTTTCATTAAATTCTCCTCACCACAAGATTTTTATCCATACTCATAAGCCATTTTGGCTCATTTTTTACCAGCACATTTTTTATCATTACAAAGGCTTACCTTACTCGAATAATCAATTACACTACAATAAGATAATTTCATATTTAACGTCTTAATTTAACATTATTATCTATTTTGATCCGCGTTATTTTTTCCAGTAAAACAAATTCCAAATGTAACCAATATTCTATCAGCTCCATGATTTTCTATAAAGTTTTTCCTTCGAGAACCAAAAAACAACTTTACTCATGTTATAATCTCATGCTTCTTTGTGCTCTTTGAAAAGCTAAGCTTTTTAGATTATTTCCATAACGCCGATTTTTCAAATATATCTATTGATATCCAAACTGTTTTTCTGAGCAAATGTAAACAGCCCCTTTTGAAACACATACAGTTAACTGGCAGCTGACTGTATTGTTATTGATCAAATATAAGCTCTTATCAGCAAAATACTTTATTTTTTCATATTCTCTACAGCTTTAACAGTATAATGAGTACCTTAGAAAAGTTTAAGGCTAAATTTTATCTTAAAGATTTGATTTATAATGGAAAATTTATTATTTTGCCTATTAATTAGGAGCTTTAAATATCGTAACATTATCTCAGCTCTTCTTATAGTCAATTAATCAAAATCATTTTTGTGCATCTTGAAACCTCCTTAAAACAAAGATTATCGCCTCATTGGAGATCGCAGAGAAAATAATGCTGTTAGCTTGTACTTTTTATTTCATAAATATGGAACTGTTCGTTCACAGGATTGCGTTATACCTTTTTCGAATAGTGTCGCAAAATTATTGTTTGATATGAGAGCTATCTCTTAAAAACAAGCCCATGACTGAACAACACAAGTCTGCTTTAATTTTGGATACCTTATTTTTTCTGAAGGATATGCTCCCATAAAAAAACGTAAGTAATAAAAGCGGGGACAATACGTTATCTCTTCTTTTTAGAGGATATTGTGATGCTTTTGAAAGTTTTAAAACCGAATGGACAGATGATAGTAAAGAGGAAAACAGTTTTTTCCTTTCAGATTTGATGTTCTTGCTAAATGAAGCTGTATTTTCGTTTCAGAGATTACTCAAATAGAATATGCAATATTTTTGCTCTAGCTACAAAAGCTGGAACGGCGTGCAGAGCTTTCATTCACCTTAATCTTTCTTTTAAATATACCACTTGTGTTCAATTTGGATGTTGATTTACAAGCAATAGCGAAAGCACAAGCTTTATAAAAAAACAACTCTATAAAACGCGTCATAGAGTGGTCATGAAAGCTATTTTGTTTTTTATCAGGTGTTTTGCTAATAGCGATAGTCTCCATGGCTTGGCATCTGCTTATTTTTACGGTATTTGTACACATTCATTGCAGTATATTGGTAAAGGGCAGTATATTGGTAAAGGTTAGATGCAAGGCGATTATCTTTAATGCAAAAATAAAAGGTTAATGTGAGATTAAAGATTTTTTCGTGTCATTATCAGTAGAAACATTATAAAGGGCTTGAACGAGCATGCTCTTTATCTCTTTATCTCACGATGTTTTTTCTACATTCATTCGTGGTTTTCTTGAGTGAGCATTACTTGGCAAAGTGTAGGAGAAAAAATAAATGTGAAGCGCATCTTCAGGGGGCTCTTGGCTAGTTAAAACGATTGATGTTTCTTATGAGAGGGCTAAAAGCATTTTGGATCATATGGGAGAGGGGGTAAAGTAGAACGGGCTTATTTTCCTTCAGGTTTTCGAGAACCGCGGCTGTTCCTTTATCGCAGAATTGTCAAGAATATATTTATTATTGTTTTGTCATTTAAATAAAAAAATTTTGATAAAAATATGTTATGTTTTTCTATTGAAAAAATTCATGCGGTGAAGAGAGTATTTTATATGAGAATAGAGTTCTTTTTACATTGTGAAAGAACGTATGCAGGAAGGTGATTGATAGATTTCTGATCTGAGGGAAATATTTTTATCCATTGCGTTTTGTATATTTCAATTTTAGGAAAATGAACAATGATTATACATTGGGGAATTACATATTGGGATAGAAGGGGCCCTCATTGCCTTGCGGACAGATCCAAGTGATATTTTGGTTTGGATCTTTGATATCGCATGTTTTACAATGTATGCAATTTGAAGCGTTTATCATATAAGTCAGATGATCATTATCCTCTAGCCACTCGTAGACAGCGGCGGGACAATAGCGTGTAGAGGGTCCTCCATAGATTGCATATTCAGAGTCCTTTTGCTTTTTTAATGAGGCTATTTTTAAATGACAAGGTTGATTTTCTTCATGATGCGTATTGGAAAGGGCAACACTTGAAAGGCGATCAAAGGTTACAACGCCATCTGGTTTTGGGTAAGAAATGGGTTGAAATTTTTCTGCTGGTTCAAGGCATGCATAATCTTCCTTTCCGTGGGAGAGTGTTTTAAATAAGGAAAATCCGAACAGTTGTTGCCACCACATATCAAAACCAGCAAGTTTAATTCCATATTTTGTCCCATATTTTGCCCAGAGCGGTTTGGCATTTCGCACTTTATAAAGATCTTTGCCAATGAGCCCTTTTCGCCACTGTTCTTCGATTTCTTTAACCTCATCATGGGCACGCCCTTGTGCAAGAGCGGTAGCCATTTTATCGGCAGCTAATATGCCAGATAAGATGGCATTGTGTGATCCTTTGATACGAGGAACATTGACAAATCCAGCAGAGCAGCCAATAAGCGCTCCACCAGGAAAGGTGAGTTTTGGTACAGATTGCCAACCTCCTTCGCTGATAACACGTGCACCATAGGAAAGACGTTTTGCGCCTTTAAAGATTTTATAGAGTTTTGGATGTGTTTTAAAACGTTGAAATTCTTCAAAGGGAGAAAGATAAGGATTTTTGTAATCTAAGTGCACAACAAAACCGACAGAAATGATATTGTTTTCTTGGTGATAAATAAAGCCACCGCCACCGGTATTATTGTCTAAGGGCCAACCAGTGAAATGTTGTACTAAACCGCGTTGGTGTTTGTTGGGGGCAATTTCCCAGAGCTCCTTGAGACCAAGACCAAATTTTTGTGGTTCTCGATTTTTGCTAAGATTAAAATGTTGTATCAGTTGTTTTGCAATTGAGCCGCGTGCTCCTTCCGCAATCAGAGTATATTTTGCCAATAAAGCCATCCCAGGCATATAATTTTTTCCAGGGGTTCCATCTTTGTTAAGCCCCATATCACCGGTGAGAACACCAATGATAGCTCCGTTATCTTTTTGGATGATGGGTTCTGTTGCTGCAAAACCAGGATAGATTTCAACACCCAACGCTTCAGCTTTTTTGCTTAGCCAGCGGCAGACGCTCCCAAGCGAAACGATATAACATCCGTTATTTGATAAGATTTTAGGGTGCAAAATATTGGGAAATACTGTGGACTTTTGAGGCTTTAGAAAAAAAAATTGGTCTTGTGTGACAGGGGTTGTGAAGGGATGGTCGTTATCATTTCGCCATTCTGGTAAGAGTGTATCGATACCAATGGGGTCAACAACTGCGCCAGAGAGAATATGTGCACCAACTTCGGTCCCTTTTTCAACAATTGTGACAGAAAGCTCAGGATTAATTTGTTTAAAACGAATTGCGGCAGAAAGCCCTGCTGGTCCTGCTCCGACAATGACTATGTCAAACTCCATGCTTTCACGTTGGTCATGCAGAAGTGCTTTCATGGCTTATAAAGCTTTCTCCAATTCTGGAATAATTTGGTGGAGATCACCTACAAGGGTGTAATCGGCAATTTGCATGATGGGAGCTTCTTCATCTTTATTAATGGCAATAATAATTTGTGCATCCATTATACCGGCTACATGCTGGATTGCACCGGAAATGCCAACGGCGATATAAAGTTCAGGGGCAACGACTTTTCCTGTTTGTCCGATTTGCCAATCATTGGGAGCATAGCCTGCATCCACTGCTGCGCGGCTGGCACCTAAAGCAGCATTTAATTTGTTTGCAAGAGGAAGAAGCAGGGCCATAAATTTCTCTTGAGAACCAAGACCACGCCCGCCTGATATAATAACACGTGCTGAGGTGAGCTCAGGACGATCACTTTTGTTTGTTTCTGCTTTTACGAAAGAAGAAAGATTTGGATTGGAAGCTGGTGTTATTGTTTTAATGGGAGCAGAATTATTTTGGGAAGGCGTTGGGGTGAAAGAAGCGGTGCGAACTGTTATAATCTTTTTATAATCATTGGTGCGTACAGTTTCAAATGCATTACCTGCATAAATTGGTCGTTTGAAGGTGTTGGGTGAAAGAATGGCGGTAATATCTGAAATTTGCATAAGATCAAGAAGAGCTGCTACGCGCGGCATCACATTTTTCCCAGTACTGCTGGATGCTGCCATGATCACATCATAATCCTTTGCTAACATGAGAATTGTATCTGCCATAGGCTCGGCAAGTTGATGGGCTAAATAGTCTGCTTTTGCAATAAGAACTTGCCGCACACCATTAAGTTTAGCACTATTTTCCGCTATCGTTTGAATTTTTTCTCCGCAAACCAGAATATCGATATCATTACTGAGTACGCGTGCAGCGGTGAGTGCTTTTGCTGTTTCTTCTGTATTATGATCGGCCAATAAAAGAATTGCCATAAGTTTTTGCCCTTTTATGTGAGTGTTGCTTTTACTCTAGTGGTGAGAATATTAAATGCAGTTCTTCTGTTTTAAGGCTCTGACAAGTTCTACTACATTTGCCACTTTTATACCGGATTGACGGGGTTTTGGCTCTTCAACGCTTAAAATTGTTAAGCGTGCTTTCGTATCGACGCCAAGATCAGTAAGAGATTTTTGTTCAATGATTTTCTTTTTTGCTTTCATGATATTAGGGAGAGAGGTGTAACGCGGTTCATTGAGCCGTAGATCGGCGGTCATAACCATGGGAAGGGGAAGACAAAGGGTTTGTGTTCCATTATCAACTTCACGAGTAACTGTAGCATGCCCATTTTCTATGTTAAGATGTGAGGCAAAAGTTGCTTGTCCCCACCCAAGAAGAGCAGCGAGCATTTGTCCTGTTTGGTTGCTATCGTCATCAATTGCTTGTTTTCCTAAAAAGACCATGTCGGGTTTTTCTTCATCAACAATGGTTTTGAGAATCTTAGCAATTGCTAAGGGTTCAAGTGTTTGATCCGTTGTGACAAGAAGTGCGCGATCAGCTCCCATTGCAAGTCCTGTTCGTAGAGTTTCTTGAGCTGCTTCTGGGCCAATTGAAACAAGAAGAACTTCTGAAATTTTACCGGATTCTTTTTGGCGAATGGCCTCCTCCACGGCTATCTCATCAAAAGGATTCATAGACATTTTTACGTGAGACAGATCAACGCCTGTACTATCCGGTTTGACGCGTATCTTGATGTTATAATCAACAACACGTTTGACAGCGACAATTATCTTCATAATGATCCTCTTTGTTTGTATGTTACAAGTTTATAGCAATACTCATAAGAAACCAAATTGTTTAGAATGAAGTCTCAATTTATAACTTGTGTTCTCTTTCGTATAAGCTTTTTTATGTTTACTTGTACTTTCTTGTCGTTATTTTCAATCTTCATATTTTTGCATTGCCATAATTGCCTTATTTGCTTGAATAAAAAGTAAAAAAATCAATCTGTCTTGTGAGAATATTCTTTTTTAGTTTCTTATGCTTTATTTATGATGGTGCAATAGGTCCTTTATGCAATGAAAAATTAAGTGAAAAAGATAAAAATGGGGGAATGATTTTGCTCTTCAAATCTTGAAGACAGAAAAATTAAAGATCTTTCTTTCAAATATTTTAGATAAAGATTGGGGAAAATATTTCTAACAAAAAAGTTTTTGGGAGTTCTTAAAGCTCTATTTACTAAAATAGAGCACACTTTCTCATCATTTGTTGCGATTCTTTTCAAAAAGGTTAATGAGGGGTAGGCGTTTGTGAATACGAAGGGTCATACGATCGACCAAGCGACCAAACAGGTTAGGAACGATAAAGTCTTTTCTTTTGTTGAACAGAAAGAGAGAATGGATACTTCTGTAGAAGTAACGATGTCGGATATTGCTCAAAAATTACGCACCGTTTATGCGCAAATGCAAATGAAGCATTCGCCTCGTTCTTTAATGCAGCAGAGTTCTGTAGAAGAGCATTTTAAATCTTACTTAGATGATATTAGTCGGGCCATTTTGGCTGAACATTATATACGTCGTCAAAGAGAAAAAAAGCTTTTCCAGTCTTTAGAGCAAATTAAAACAATTGTTCAAAGTTTGCAGAGTGAAAAAAAAAGCTTAGAAGAAGCAGTGGTAACACGACGGGTGTCTCGTTCAAAATCACCTGATTCTGTTGTACAAAAACTTGCTCACATGGAATGTGAGGGAAATCAAGAACGCTTATTACTTCAAAAGGTGCAAAATTATTCGAAAGAAAACAGCATAATTTCACTCCAAACAAATGTTGAAAATACGTTGCAGCAAGAAAATAGAAGCCCTTTGCCCAGTGATGCTCTGCAATCTTCTTTTAAAAAGGTTGAGGGAGTAGTGAAGCATGCTGTGATAAAAGAAAAGGGGATGATGGGTGCTCAGGCATCTAATCATTGCATTGAGAATGATTTTTCTTCTTTAAGGACGCAGTCTCGGGAACATGTCTCGTTTTTATCTTATTTGGTAAAAAAAGGTGTTCTTTGTTTTTTAACCGTTGCATTTGTGGTAGCGATAACGTTATGTTTTTATAGCTTTTTAAAAGGAGCTCGTTTTTTTTAATTTTTATGATGTTGATGTTAATAGATGTGAAATGTATTGCGCATTCATGTTTGTGCGGAAGCTATAGCAACTAAAATTATCTTTTTAAACACGCAACAGAGATTATTGGAAAAGAGGATAATTGGAGAAGGATTCTCTAATTGTAAAAAAAAACTCAAATTATCTTGAAGGTTCTGTAAGTGAGTATTTATTTACCAATTGCTGAAATGTCACTCAATATGCTGATCTTGATTGGTATGGGAGTCGTTGCTGGTTTTTTTTCAGGACTTTTTGGAATCGGTGGTGGGTTTCTCATCACGCCGTTATTGATTTTTTATAATATTCCTCCTGCTATTGCTGTTGGAACAGGTGCTAACCAGATGATTGCTTCATCTGTAACAGGAGCAATTACACATTTTAGAAGACGTACGCTCGATATTAAACTTGGTATTCTTTTGGCGATTGGAGGAGGGATTGGTTCTTTAATCGGGATTCAGGTTTTCTCTGTTTTGAAAAAGTTAGGTCAATTAGACTTAATGATTTCGCTTCTTTATGTGATTCTTCTTGGAAGTGTAGGAAGCTTGATGATCGTTGAAAGTTGGTATGATATGATGCGCAAGCGTAAGGAAGGAAAAGCCAATATTCGTCTTGCTGGTCGACATAATTGGATTCATCGCTTACCCTTAAAAATGCGTTTTCGGACATCTATGATATATGTTAGCATTATTCCAGTTTTAGGGATTGGTCTCATTGTGGGATTGTTGTCTTCTATTATGGGAATTGGTGGGGGGTTCTTTATGATACCAGCATTGATTTATCTTCTGCGTGTTCCAACCAGTGTGGTGATTGGGACTTCACTTTTTCAGATTACATTTGTGTCTTCTTTCACGACAGTTTTGCAAAGTATGACTAATCAGTCCGTTGATATTGTCTTGGCTTTTTTGTTAATGCTTGGAGGAAGTATTGGTGCGCAATATGGAACACGGGTTGGACGGAAGTTAAAGGCTGAACAATTGCGTATGGCACTTGCATTTTTAGTGTTGATTGTGTGTATGCGTCTTGCTTTTCAATTATTTATACGCCCTGATAATCTTTTCTCTCTGGATATTCTTATGAGATAAAAATGGGTAGATTATTTTCTTTATACATCATTACAGGTTGCTTTTGTTTTATTTCTTTTTCTACATGGTCACATGTTGGGACGCCAGCTACATTCATTGATCAAGTTGACCACGAAACTGTCCAAATTATTGTAACAACGAATACGATTACTGTGGATGCAAATTTTGCTGGTCGTGATCTTTATATTGCTGGTGTTTTAGAAAATATTGATCCTTTATATTCTCGACAGAACCGTTATGATATTGTTGTAAGCTTGGAGGGACAAGATCGGACAATGGTGATGCGAGAAAAAAAACGCAATGCCGGTGTATGGGTCAATACAGATTCTCTTATTTTTAAAAAGGTTCCTCTTTTTTACTCTATGGTCACAACACGTGAAATTGACGATATTACGAGCATTGAAGATTATAAACGCTTAGGGTTAGGATTACTCTATTTGCCATTGCAGACGGATGAACAAGATCAGAAAAAAATACAAATCTTTCGCGATGAACTTATAAAATTGCAAAAAGCTAAAAGCCTTTATTATGAGGAAGTGGGTGGGGTTCGTTTTGGTTCTGACACACTTTTCACAGCGCATTTTCGTTTGCCAGCAAATATCCCAGTTGGACATTATAAAGTTCGTGCTTATCTTTTTCGTGATGGACAGTTTATTGATAGTGCAACAACGACTCTTGAAATTGTTAAAGCACATATCACCTATACAATTTTTTATGCAGCTCACAAGTATCGTTTTTTATACGGTATTGTTGCAGTGATTATTGCTATTACTACAGGATTTTTGTGTCGTTTGATTTTTCGAAAAGATTAACGCAAGGAAAATGTTAAGGCTTTTATTTTTTATGAAAAATTCGTAAGATAAGAAAAATAGGCACAACAACAATAGCTCCTGTCATAGTTATATGGAAGAAATTTGTAAGCGTTATAAATCCTGCTTCCCATAGTGATTGAAAAAAATCGACTATTTTTTGTATGAGGTTTCGAGGTGTCCATCCCAAAAAATTCATTACGATACCAATGAAGAATGAAAGGATAAGCAATTTTAGACTAACGCGGCGTGATTTTCCTCCAAGAAACGCATGAAAAGAATCTAATAATTTTTTTTTTCGCTTCATTTTAATATACTTTCAAAGATCGTGTTTTTTATTGTATTATCATGGTACAGCGATGTTATTATCATAAAGGAAAAACATTTTTTTATTTTTTCTTACTTTTTGAGTTTATCACCTTAGTCTGGTTAACGGTGCTGGTTTTTGAAATATACACATGTTTTATTGCATTTTTTGCGATATTTTCATGGCGCTTCTTTTATTAAATGAAGGGATATCCTTTCGTCTCGAGAATTTGTAGAGAAATTTTATAACGTTTCAGCATTTCTTATCAGAGTGAGAGTTCTAGTATATTGAAGATTTTGTAACGAACTTATTATTGTCGTGTATAGAAATAATATTTCAAGACAGTTTACTTAAAAAAAGACTATCTATTCTAATAAGGGTATGCTTATATAGGTATTATATTTAGATATTTCAACCTTAGTGCATTGAAAAGATCTTTTTTTCTGAAAAAATGTAAGCAATGAATTGAGTGTTGTTAAAGGAGCAAAGATATTAAAAATACGATGTGGAAAAAAGTTTTGTTATGTGTGGGTGCGTAAAGGAATATCAGGGGGAGCCTATGCTCCTTTTATTTAGAAATAAAATATAATTTAAAAGCTGTTATTTGGCAGAGGATTATGGAAAAATTCAAAATTCCTCTTGTAGGGGGAGGAGGTCATGTCGGTTGATGGGTGAATTTTCCTGTTTTGTTAAAATGTCAAATTGTTAGTAGAGCTCTTTGTTATTAAGGCGCTTAAGCTAACAAAGAAGAGTCTTTTGATGGCATAAAAAGGCGAGAGGAAAGAAGAGACAAGCTTACCCGACAAAAGAGAGAAAATAGTGGTTTTATAGTCTTCAATCGTAGGCGTTATGACATCATGAATAGGCTCTGTTATGGGGGGGAGCATTCATTGTATGTCAGAGTGTTTGTTGTTGCATGTTTTGGTTTGTCTTGGCTTATAGCCATGGGTAGAAGTCCGTGGTTGGTAAGTGGTGTTGTTTGAAGGTTTTAATAATACTTTGTTTGAGGCGCTTATGGATCATCTAACCTTATTATTAAGCATATGCTTGTTGTGTGGGAAATTTATATAGTAAACTTTAAAAGGAAAAGTCTATGAACTTGAAGAAAAAAATATTACAAAATAGCAGCTCTCTTGTTTCTGCTTTTATAGCTTTGGCGATGGTTGCACAACAAGTTTCAGCAAAAACACCCGCTGATACCCTTGTGATGGCTTGGAATCTTGATGCAATTAGTACATTTGATCCGGCACAACTTAATGATGTTTATGGAAGTGAAATTGTTCGCAATGTTTGTGATAATTTGGTCAGTACTGCGACAGATGATCCTGCTAAAATGGTTCCCGCTTTAGCAACACATTGGGATGTTTCAGGTGATGATCACAGTACGGTGATTACTTTTCATTTACGTGATGGTTTGAAGTTTAATGATGGTCGATCAGCCAATGCCAATGATCTTCTTTGGAGTATGAAGCGGATTGTCAAATTGAAGATGGGTAATGCGGCAATTTTTAATGAATATGGAATTACAGAGCAAAATGTTGATGATGCTTTGCAAGCCCCAGATAAGAAAACAGTGGTGATGAAATTTGATAAGCCTTATCCAGCAGAGCTCATTCTTAATAATATTGTTGCAAGTCCGGCAACAGCTTTGCTTGATCGTCAGACAATTATGAAGCATGAAAAAGATGGCGATTTTGGAAATCAGTATTTGAAAAGTCATGCTGCTTGTGTTGGTCCTTATCAGTTAAAAAGTTGGCGCTCTGGAGAAGCTCTTTTGTTGCGTGCAAGCTCTCACTATTGGGGACAAGCGCCTAAACTGAAGCAGATTTTAATTCGCCATGTTGCAGAGCCCGGAACACAACGTTTGTTGTTGCAAAAACATGATATTGATGTTGCTCGTAATTTGACACCTGAAGATCTTGCAGATCTGCAAAAAACAACAGATGTTAAAGTTGAAAGAGTGTTAGTGCCAACTATGATGTACTGGGGATTCAATACGACGAATCCTATTTTTGCTAAGGAAAAAGTGCGCTTGGCGATGCGTTATCTCATAGATTATGAAGGTCTTGGCAAGAAGCTTCTCAAAGGTGTTGGTGTTCCACGGGCCAGTTTTATTCCTCTTGGCAACTTTGGGGCTTTAGATGAAAAAGAAGGGCAACCCTTTAAACTTGATATTGCAAAAGCCAAGCAGCTTTTAGCAGAAGCTGGTTATCCGAATGGATTTGAGGCAAATTTTCTCGTATCAAATGCTCCTTATAGGGTGTTAGTTGCTCAGTCACTCCAAGATAGTGCCGCAAAGGCGGGGGTGCGTCTTAAAATTGAACGGATGGCCGGTACACAGTTGTTTTCTAAACTTTATGCACGGGCTTTTGATACGATTTTTGTCGGATGGAATAATGATTCTGCGGATCCTCATACAATGGCTTCACGTCTTGTTTATAATCCAGATAATCGGCTTGAGGCAAAAAATACCGCCTATCCTAGTTGGCAATATGGGTATTTGGATGAAACGATGAATCAAAAGGTTCAGGATGCATTGTTTCAAAAAGATCCGCAAAAACGGGCACAACTCTATGCTGATTTACAACGTGAATTGATGCAAAAAGGACCTTATGCGTTTATCTTTCAGAAATATACTGTTATCGCGATGACGCCTGATATCAAAAAGTGGGTTTGGAATAGTGCGCCACATATTTTTTATAGTAAAATTGAAAAATAAGAGTGTCTTCAATGCTGTTCAATAGATAAAGGGCATCGTCATGATATATTCGGCGTATTGTATAAATTTTCAAGTTTTGCAATGCGTCGAAGATCATAGGTAATGCGTGATATATTGTTGAATGTCTTTTCAAGACATTCGTTTAAAGATATTTTTCATTCTCATTAGAGGTGTATTTAAGTGGATGTTAAGATCGATATTTCAATTTTTCTGAATTAGAAAGTGGTCAATTTATTTGTTAAAAAACTGAGAGTAACATAAAAAAACTAAGTGTAACAAATATCGCGGAATTTAGTGGTGCTAAAGGTGCAAAGGTTTTGCGATGTTGAAGGAAAGTTTTGTTATGGGGGTACACAAGGGATATCAGTTTTTTATGGTGTTTATATTTTCTTTTGCTTTGAAAGATGATGAGATGTCATTTGGAGGGTGTTATTTTACGGGGAGTGATGAAAAAATTAAATTTTCTTTTGAAGAAGGAATAAAAGTCGTTGCATTTGGCAAACTAACGAATTTTTCTGTTTTATCAAATCATCAAATTGTTATGAAGGCTCGTTGTTATTAAGGTACTTGAGCTAAAAGGGGTAGTGCTTTGATGGTATAGAAAACGCCGGAAGAAATACGAGACAAGCTTGCTTAACAAGATAGAAAAAATACAGGTTTTATAGTCTTCAATAGTAGGCGTTATGATATCGTGGTTAAGCTCTGTTGTTGGTGAGCGTTCATTGTATATCAGAGTGTTTTCATTTGTATGTTTTAGTTTGGCTTATAAGTGTAGACAAGAGGAGTCATTGGCAAGAGGTGCTTGTTCTTGAAGATTTTAAAGTTTGGTCTTTAGGAGCCTATCGTTCGTCTAAACTTAAATTAAGCACGTTTTGCTGCATGGAGAATTTATACAATAAACGTTAAAAGGAAAATTCTATGAACGTGAAAAGAAAAATATTGAAAAAGGGCAGTTCTTTTGTTTCTGCTGTTCTTGCAATGGGGATGTTTGTGCAACAAGTTTCAGCAAAAACACCCGCCGATACGCTTGTGATGGCTTGGAATCTCGATCCAATAAATACATTTGACCCTGCACAACTCAATGACCGTTATGGAATTGAAGTGGTTAACAATATTTGTGATAATTTAGTCGTTTCTGCTACAGATGATGCGGCTAAAATGGTTCCCTCGTTAGCGAAGAGTTGGGATGTTTCAAGTGATGATCAGAGTACGGTGATTACTTTTCACTTGCGTGATGGTTTAAAGTTTTATGATGGTCGTCCTGCAAATGCCAATGATCTTGTTTGGGGTATGAAGCGGGTTGTCAAATTGAAATTGTCTAATGCAGCAACATTTAATGAATATGGGATTACAGAACAAAACGTTGATGAGGCTTTTCAAGCACCGGATGACAAAACGGTGGTGATGAAATTTGATAAACCTTATCCAGCAGAGCTCATTCTTAGCAATATTTCCACTAATCGCACTACTGCCTTGCTTGATCGTGAGACACTCATGAAAAACGAACAAGATGGCGATATGGGAAACCGATATTTGGCCAGTCATTCTGCTTGTGTTGGTCCTTATCAGCTAGAGAGTTGGCGCCCTGGAGAAGGAATTTTGTTGCGTGCAAGCTCCAATTATTGGGGGGAGGCGCCTAAATTGAAGAAGATTTTAATTCGCCATGTTGCGGAGCCTGGAACGCAACGTTTATTATTGGAAAAACATGATATCGATGTTGCACGTAATCTGATGCCAGAGGATTTGGCAGATCTCCAAGCAACAACGGATATTAAAGTTGAAAAAGTGTTGGCGCCCTCCATGATCATATGGGGATTTAATGCGACAAACCCTATTTTTGCCAATGAAAAAGTGCGTTTGGCGATGCGCTATCTTATTGACTATGAAGGACTCGGTAAGACGCTTCTCAAAGATGTTGGTATTCCACGTGCAAGTTTTATTCCTCTTGGTAATCTTGGAGCTTTGGATGAAAAAGAAGGACAACCCTTTAAACTTGATCTCCAAAAAGCAAAGCAACTTTTAACAGAGGCAGGTTATCCGGATGGTTTTGAGGCCAGTATTTTTGCCGGTGCCTCTCCTTATCCTTTTGCTTTGCCTATTGCTCAGTCTCTCCAAGACAATGCAAAAAAAGTTGGAGTACGTTTTAAAATTGAACGTTTTGTAGGTACGCAGTTGTTTTCAAAATTTTATGCGCGTGGTTTTGATACGATTTTTTTCGGATGGAATAATGGCTCTGGGGACCCCCATACAATGGCTTCACGTCTTATTTATAATCCAGATAATCGGCTTGAGGCTAAAAATACAGGCTATGCGAGTTGGTGCCATGGGTATTTGGATGAAACTATGAATCAAAAGGTTCAAGATGCATTGTTTCAAAAAGATCCCAAAAAACGGGCGCAAATGTATGCTGATTTACAACGTGATTTTATGCAGAAAGGGCCTTATGCTTTTATCTATCAGACATATGTTTCTGTAGCGATGACACCTGATGTCAAAAAATGGGTTTGGAATAGTGCACCACGTATTTTTTATAGTGCAATTGAAAAATAAGAAGGTATCAAGTTTATAAAATATAAAAAACATGGTCATGATATATTTGATGTATTGCAAAGCTCTTTAATACTTTGCAATACGTTGAATTCTATCGGGAATGGATTACTATGTTGTGTAGAGAATTTTATTTCAAAACATTCTATTGGGAAGAGAGGTTATTTATCTCGATAAATTCTACGTGTATAGATATTAATATTTGATATTTCAATTTATATGTATAGAAAGTAATAAATTTGTTTGTTGCAAAAGACAGGTGTAACGAATAAAGCAAAGTTTAGTGTTTCTGAAAAAATGGGGACTTTATAAAATGTTTTGGTGAGAAAAACTGTTGTATGCGGGTACGTGGGGAAACATCAAGCTACTCTTCTCATACCTCAGGTTACATTCCTTATGACTTAAAATATGATAATCTATAGGTTCGAAGCTGTTATTTGATACGGAGTTATAATCAAAGTTCGAATTTTCTTCTGAAGAAGGGTGAAAATGGTTACGAAAAATTTATTCAGGATCATCAAAACATCAAATTGTTTTGATGCTTTTGAAGCAATTAGAGTAGCGCTTTGATGATACTTTTTAGAAAATCGCAAGAGAAACTTGAAAAAGAAATCTTTTTAATGAAGCAAGGGAGGATTTTGGTCTGATATGCTCTGAATTATAAGTGCCGTGATGTCGTGTGCTATCGTGCGTGATAGCTTCATTTTAATCAGATCGTTTTGCGTTGCATATGTTCGTTTGTTCTATACGTGTTTGGGAGGGAATGAGCTTTTGAAAAGTGGCTGCTGCTTTTAGAGATTTTGATATTTTACCTCTAGAAGGCGTGTTTTCTAATCATGATCTTATCATTTTTGCATGTTGTCTCATGGGAAGTTATACAATAACCTTAAATCTTAAAAGGAAAATTCTATGAACGTGAAAAGAAAAATATTGAAAAAGGGCAGTTCTTTTGTTTCTGCTGTTCTTGCAATGGGGATGTTTGTGCAACAAGTTTCAGCGAAAACACCTGCCGATACGCTTGTGATGGCTTGGAATCTTGATACAATAAGTACATTTGATCCCGCACAAATCAATGACCGTTATGGTAATGAAGTTCTTGTTAATGTTTGTGATAATTTAGTCGTTTCTGCTACAGATGATGCTGCTAAAATGGTTCCTTCTTTAGCGAAGAGTTGGGATGTTTCAAGTGATGATCAGAGTACGGTGATTACTTTTCACTTGCGTGATGGTTTAAAGTTCAACGATGGTCGTCCTGCGAATGCTAATGATCTTATTTGGAGCATGAAGCGGGTTGTTCAATTGAAGATGGCTACTGCGGCGACATTTAATGAATATGGTATCACAGAACAAAACGTTGATGAGGCTTTTCAAGCACCGGACGACAAAACGGTGGTGATGAAATTTGATAAACCTTATCCAGCAGAGCTCATTCTTAGCCATTTTGCCACTAGTCGTACTCTTGCTTTGCTTGATCGTGAGACACTCATGAAACACGAAAAAAATGGTGATATGGGAAACCGGTATTTGGCAAGCCATTCTGCTTGCGTTGGTCCTTATCAGCTAGAGAGTTGGCGCCCTGGAGAAGGAATTTTGTTGCGTGCAAGCTCCAATTATTGGGGGGAGGCGCCTAAATTGAAGAAGATTTTAATTCGCCATGTTGCGGAACCTGGAACACAACGTTTATTGTTGCAAAAACACGATATCGATGTTGCACGTAATCTGATGCCAGAGGATTTGGCAGATCTCCAAGCAACAACGGATATTAAAGTTGAAAGAGTGTTAGAGCCATCCGTGATCATATGGGGGTTCAATGTGACAAACCCTATTTTTGCCAATGAAAAAGTGCGTTTAGCGATGCGCTATCTTATTGACTATGAAGGACTCGGTAAGACGCTTCTCAAAGATGTTGGTATTCCACGTGCAAGTTTTATTCCTCTTGGTAATCTTGGAGCTTTGGATGAAAAAGAAGGACAACCCTTTAAACTTGATCTCCAAAAAGCAAAGCAACTTTTAACAGAGGCAGGTTATCCGGATGGTTTTGAGGCCAGTATTTTTGCCGGTGCCTCTCCTTATCCTTTTGCGTTGCCTATTGCTCAGTCTCTCCAAGACAATGCAAAAAAGGTGGGAGTGCGTTTTAAAATTGAACGCTTCGTAGGCACGCAGTTATTTTCAAAACTATCTGCACGTACTTTTGATACAATTTTTTTCGGATGGAATAATGATTCTGCGGATCCTCATACAATGGCTTCACGCCTTATTTATAATCCAGATAATCGGCTTGAGGCTAAAAATACAGGCTATGCGAGTTGGTGCCATGGGTATTTTGATGAAACGATGAATCAAAAGGTTCAAGATGCGTTGTTTCAAAAAGATCCCAAAAAACGGGCGCAAATGTATGCTGATTTGCAACGTGAATTTATGCAGAAAGGACCTTATGCTTTTATTTATCAGACGTATCACACGATAGCGATGACACCTGATGTCAAAAAATGGGTTTGGAATAGTGCTCCACGTATTTTTTATAGTGCAATTGAAAAATAAGTGGATTTTAATGCTGTAAAATACAACAAGAATGAAATCATGATAACTTCAGCGTTTTGTATGGGGGTTAAGAACTTTGCAAAACGTTGAAGCTTATCGGTAGCGCATTGATATGTTGTGTATAGAATGTAATTTCAAGATACGCTATTTAAAGAGCTCTTTTATCTTATTACGCCATAAAATACTGTTGTTTAGAGCGGTGATATAAGGCATGAAAAGCTTTACATATTAAGTGTTTTTAGATATCGTGATCAGTATTCAGGGTAGGGCTTGGCTGTCGCGCCTATGAAGTAAACCGCATGGAGTGGTCAGCAGGTGTAACCCCACCGAGAGAAGCTAGTCCGGTGGACTGATAGTAATCTCCATCCTTTGAGATGTTGGGAGGAAATCAATTTCGTTAAAATTAAAAATGTGTTTGTGTGAATGTTAAGACTGAATATTTCAATTTCCGTGAATTGAAAAATGGCAAATTTGTTTGATGAAAAAATAAGTGCAACGAATGTTGCGGAATTTACTGTTTCCGAAATAGCAGGGGCTTTAAAGCGTGTTGTTGAGGAAAAGTTTGGTTATGTACGGGTGCGTGGGGAGATATCAGGTTACCGTGGTGCTCATGCTTCAGGACATGCTTATTTTGCTTTAAAAGATGATAAGGCGCGGTTGGAAGCTGTTATTTGGCGTGGAGTGATGGAAAAGCTCAAATTTCCTCCTGAAGAAGGGATGGAAGTGGTTGCTGTTGGTAGACTTACGACGTATCCAGGATCATCGAAATATCAAATTGTCATTGAGGCTCTTGAACCAACGGGGGTTGGTGCTTTGATGACACTTCTTGAAAATCGTAAGAAAAAGTTTTTAGAAGAAGGCTTGTTTGATGAAGAAAAGAAAAAAACTTTGCCTTATATGCCTCGAATTTTAGGCGTTGTAACATCACCAACAGGTGCTGTTATTCGTGATATTATTCATCGTATATCCGATCGTTTTCCGTTGCATATTTTGGTTTGGCCTGTACGTGTTCAGGGGGAAACAAGTGGGAGGGAAGTGGCTGTTGCTGTTGAAGGTTTTAATGCTCTTGGTCCAGGTGGACTTATTCCAAAACCTGATCTTATTATTGTTGCACGGGGAGGGGGAAGTTTAGAAGATTTGTGGGGATTTAATGACGAAGCTGTTGTTCGTGCTGTTTATGAATCTTCTCTTCCTGTTATTTCTGCTGTTGGGCATGAAACGGACTGGACCTTGATTGATTATGTGGCTGATTGGCGCGCTCCAACTCCCACTGCTGCAGCAGAACGGGCTGTTCCTGTTAAGCTTGATCTCGAGGTGCTGGTGGCATCGCTTGGTGCACGTTTGCGCACGGGACTTGCGCGTTATTTTGATTTTTATCGACAAAAACTGCGTGCTGCTCTACGAGCTCTTCCGACTGCCGATCAACTTTTTGCTCTACCACGGCGTGGTTGTGATGAAATTTCAAGTCGATTACAGCGTGCTCTTTGTGTGAGCTACGATAAAAAACGTTTTTCTTTTCATGCACTTGGTGTGCGTCTTTCACCGCGTTTGCTTAATACTGAAAAAGCACAACGCAATACAAAGGAATATACGGCACGTCTTCAGCGTGCTTTTGTGCGTAGTGTGGAAAAACAACGTGCTGGGTTAGAGGTAGTATCTAGGCTTTTAAGGAGCACTTCATATCAGAATATTTTGGAGCGCGGTTTTGTTTTGGCTTTGGGGAAAGAGAATAAGCCCATTAAACGCTTGGCTCAGTTTCCTGAAACGCGGCACATAAATTTACGTTTTTTTGATGGTGATATCCGTGTTGCAACACAAGAGCCTGTTTCCGCTAAACGTTCAAAACATAAGCAAATAAAATCGCCTAGCGATGATCAAGGAATGCTCTTTTAATACGGGGGGTAATGCCATGCTTGCGGAAGGTCTTCTTAAGGGAGTGGATGGAAAAGTTCGTTGCGCATGGGCTGGAACGGATCCACTTTATTGTGCTTATCATGATAATGAATGGGGAAAGCCTGTTTTTGAGGATATCCATTTGTTTGAAAAAATTTGTCTTGAAGGTTTCCAAGCGGGGCTTTCTTGGTTGACAATTTTAAAAAAACGCTCTTCTTTTCGCATTGCATTTGATCACTTTGACTTTGAAAAGATTGCTCATTATGATGAGCTAAAGGTGCTAATGTTAATGCAGAATAAAGACATTGTTCGCCATCAAGGAAAAATTCAATCGGTGCTTAATAATGCATTGAGAGCACAGGAAATTATAACAGAGTGGGGGAGTTTGTCCCACTATTTTTGGTCTTTTCAACCACCACAATCAGAGCGTTATGAAAAGATAGACTTTCAAACACTGTCGGCTCATCCCATAACTCCTGCTTCTCTTCGTCTTTCTCAAGACTTGAAGAAACGTGGCTGGACATTCGTTGGCCCCACAATTTGTTATGCTTTTATGCAGTCTGTAGGGATTGTTAATGATCATCTTGAAGGATGTTTTTGTCGATAAATTGGCAAATTTTCTTTTGTAAGAGTAATGATCAATAGGATAATAATTGAATTATTTAATAAATGTATAAATTATACAATTCCACTGTATAAGATAATTGAAATATACAAACTATAGAATATCAATGATTTTTTATTGTTGTTGGCACTAAAAACGATAAAGGTATAATTTTGAGGATGAAAAAACAGACGCAAAAAGGAGTGATATCTTAACTGTTATGTATCTGAAGTTAGATCATGGTGATGTCTTGTATGTTTTAAAGAAACATTTAGTACACCAAAGCCCATTTCGCGACGCAGCCCGTGAATGGTATGACAGATAAGTCCATAATGCACTCCATCTTTAGGTTTATGAAGGAGCAAATCGGCACCATCACACATTTACTAGCTCTCAATGTTGGGAAACAGTCTTTGGCATTTGTAATGGTTCAGAAGAGTTTTTTTATTTCCGTTAATAACATGACTGTTATAATTAATTGAATATTTTATTCATGTTTGTTGACGAATGCAAAGTGGTTGTTAGATGGGGTGCTGTTGTTGCATTGTTTTTCTTTGCTTATATGACTGTTGGTTTATTTATATGTAGGTTGATTGCCCAATGCTTACCTAGGCAATATAAAATGAAATGCAGCGATGAAAAATTGAAGTTAAATGACTCAAGCTGCTTGTGTTGGGTTTTATTATCTGATAGCTTTCCTCTATTAGTAGAGTGATCTTGCCGCGTGTGCGCTCCAATTTTTTGGAAGATGATTAAGCTCATGCAGACTTGTATCCACTACATTGCTTCGTTGAATCTCTGTATGTTTCCGCTGGAAACGAGAGTTCTGTTGCTGTATGTTGTTTTCTGCTCTATTTTTATAGTGGTAAAGCAATGATGCACACTAAAGTTTAGAAGGGTTTATATTCGTTATGTCTTTAGGGGGGAAACGTCTAATGAATTTTATTTTTATCAATGAGAGAATGCATTTTAGTGTGTATTCTTTTATTGTAAGCTTTATTTTTCAAAAGATAAAGCGTGGAAGGAATGATTCTTCTCATTTTTCCTTTATCTTTGTTAACGCGTTTGGTTTTGTTGGTAAAAACGTAAAACTTTTGACACTTAGTTTTCAAAAGATTAAGCAGATTTTTGTAGGGGGTAGCGTTTTAGAAAAGATATTTTCTTATGTCCTTCTCCTGTTTCAGTGCCGTTTTGGTCATGTAGTAAAGATGCGCCGCATCTTGAAACTGAGTGTTTGAGGGGGATGACTATTTTTAAAGTTTGCATATTTTATTTTAAATGTCGCCTAAAGGAATAGAATAATGAATTCATAAATTTTTGCGTAATGATTTTTTTAAAGCTCA
Source organism: Bartonella sp. AA56HLJMS (assembly GCF_042197145.1). NCBI lineage: Bacteria > Pseudomonadati > Pseudomonadota > Alphaproteobacteria > Hyphomicrobiales > Bartonellaceae > Bartonella > Bartonella sp. AA56HLJMS. The sequence goes on from NZ_JBHIRL010000012.1 coordinate 31,957, forward strand.
CTATTTTTTTGGGCGACAAGGCTTATTGATGATTAATAGGGAACTGATATAGTGCATATATCATATGCAAAGAGGTTATGAAAAGAATGTAATACTGGTTAGTAAAACATATATTGCATGTTCGCTGTGGTTTATTGAGACGTAAGTCAATGAATTTATCAAGTAGATGACTCTGTGTAGGTGATTAAAAATATAGGCGATTAGAACGTATTTATTCAATGCTATAATTATAAATTTGCTATATTATTTCAGCGTCATTAATTGATAAAAATAAATAAAGGGAAAAGTTTATGAACTTGAAGAAAACAATATTGAAAAGTAGCAGCTCTCTTGTTTCTGCTCTTATGGCATTGGCGATGGTTGCACAACAAGTTTCAGCAAAAACACCGGCTAATACCCTTGTGATGGCTTGGAATCTTGATGCAATCAGTACGTTTGATCCCGCACAACTTAATGATGTTTATGGAAGTGAAATTATTTACAATATTTGTGATAACTTGGTGAGTACTGCGACAGATGATCCTGCTAAAATGGTTCCCGCTTTAGCAACACATTGGGATGTTTCAGGTGATGATCACAGTACGGTGATTACTTTTCATTTACGTGATGGTTTGAAGTTTAATGATGGCAGATCAGCCAATGCCAATGATCTTGTTTGGGGTATGAAGCGGGTTGTCAAATTGAAGATGGGTAATGCGGCAATTTTTAATGAATATGGAATTACAGAACAAAATGTTGATGATGCTTTGCAAGCTCCCGATGAGAAAACGGTTGTGATGAAATTTGATAAGCCTTATCCAGCAGAACTTATTCTTAATAATATTGTTGCGAGTCGTGCAACAGCTTTGCTTGATCGTAAGACGATTATGAAACACGAAAAAGATGGCGATTTTGGAAATCAGTATTTGAAAAGCCATGCTGCTTGTGTTGGTCCTTATCAGTTAAAAAGTTGGCGTCCTGGAGAAGCTCTTTTGTTGCGTGCAAGCTCTCACTATTGGGGACAAGCGCCTAAACTGAAGCAGATTTTAATTCGCCATGTTGCAGAGCCCGGAACACAACGTTTGTTGTTGCAAAAACATGATATTGATGTTGCTCGTAATTTGACACCTGAAGATCTTGCAGATCTGCAAAAAACAACAGATGTTAAAGTTGAAAGAGTGTTAGTGCCAACTATGATGTACTGGGGATTCAATACGACGAATCCTATTTTTGCTAAGGAAAAAGTGCGCTTGGCGATGCGTTATCTCATAGATTATGAAGGTCTTGGCAAGAAGCTTCTCAAAGGGATTGGTATCCCACGGGCAAGTTTTATTCCTCTTGGCAATGTTGGGGCTTTGGATGAAAAAGAGGGGCAACCCTTTAAACTTGATATTCAAAAAGCAAAACAGCTTTTAGCAGAGGCTGGTTATCCGAACGGATTTGAGGCAAATTTTCTCGTGTCAAACACTCCTTATACTTTGTTACTTGCTCAGTCACTCCAGGATAGTGCTGCACAGGCGGGCGTGCGTCTTAAAATTGAACGTGTAGCAGGTACACAGTTGTTTTCAAAAGTTAATGCACGGGCTTTTGATACGGCTTTTATCGGATGGAATAATGATTCTGTGGATCCTCATACAATGGCTTCACGTCTTATTTTCAATCCAGATAATCGTTTTGAGGCTAGAAATACAGCCTATCCTAGTTGGCAGCATGGGTATTTTGATGCCAATATGAATCAAAAAGTTGAAGAGGCGTTATTTCAAAAAGATCCGCAAAAACGGGCACAACTCTATGCTGATTTACAACGTGAATTGATGCAAAAAGGACCTTATGCGTTTATCTTTCAACAATATAGCGTTGTCGCGATGACGCCTGATATCAAAAAGTGGGTTTGGAATAGTGCGCCGCGTATTTTTTATAGTAAAATTGAAAAATAAGTGTGTCTTTTTAGTGTTATCAAAGCTAAAAAGAGCTTAATCATAATTGCATGATGAAAGTATTCTCCCATATAAAGCTCTTCAGTTTTTTAAGGATAAAACTGTGAGGGATGTTTGTGTAGTAGCAGTATATAATTAAGATCGTTTATAGGGAGCGATGAATATAGAAAGTTATATTGGGGAGGATCTTTGTTTATGGTTATAGATTCTCTGCATCCCGAATATAGACTGATGTATAAGAAAATTATTTTATAGATGCTTAGTTTGATTAAATGAAATTGATGTCTAATGCTATGCTATTTAAGCAAAATCACAATCACTTTGTGTGAAAAGGTAGAAGAATACAAAAGGAAGAGATAAAATGGGAAAACAAAGAATATTGAAAAAATTTTCTATTTTATTAAGCTCAATCGTTTTTTTTAATGGGGCTGTAACATCGGCATTCAGTGCCTCATCTAAAGATATATTGGTAATGGCATGGAATATTGATTCAATTAGTAGTTTTGATCCAGCGCAAACTGTTGAGGTTGTGACGAGTGAGTTATTGACGAATATTTGCAGCGCGTTAGTGAAATATGATGAGCATGATCCTACAAAAATTCGCCCTGCTATGGCAAAATCTTGGGACGTTTTAGATAATGGCAAAAGAATAGTCTTTCATCTTCGTGATGATTTAAAGTTTAATGATGGAAGGATGGCTACAGCGCAAGATCTGGTATGGTCGATGCGACGGATTATTAAATTAGGATTAAGCTATGCTCAATCTTTAATGGATTATGGGTTTACCAAAAACAATATTGAAACAAATATTCAGGCTCTTGATGATAAGACTTTACAATTAAAATTAGATAAACCCTATCCTATTCAGCTCATATTGACTGTTATTGGACAATCTTATGCTTCTGCTTTGCTTGATCGGAAAACAATTGAAGCACAGAGTATTAACGGTGATATGGGGAATAAATATTTAGCAACACATACAGCTTGTGTTGGACCTTATAAATTGGTGAGCTGGTCTCCAGGAGATAAAGTTGTGTTAGAGGCGACACAACATTATTGGGGCGATGTGCCTAAAATTAAGCAGATTGTTGTGCAGCATGTAGCGGATTCATCAAGTCAAAGACTTCTTTTGGAAAAAGGCGATGTGGATATAGTGCGTGATCTTTCTTCAGAGGATATTTTAGATCTTGAAAAAAAAGGAGGCCCAGTCAAAATTAGTCGTGTTTTGCGTCCGCAGATTATTTACCTATCGTTAAATAATAAGAATGCAATTTTTGCGAATGAAAAGGTCAGATTGGCACTTCGTTATTTGGTTGATTATGAAGGTCTTGGAAAAACTGTTTTGAAAGGGATTGCTATTCCACGGGCAATTTATATGTCTTTAGGTGTTCCAGGTGCTTTAGATGAAAAAGAAGGTTTGCCTTTTCAGTTGGATTTGAAAAAAGCAAAACAACTGATTACTGAAGCTGGTTATCCTAATGGGTTTAAAGCTAATCTTTTAGTTGGAAGCCTTAGTTATATGTCGTCTGTTGCACAGTCTATTCAAGCCAATGCACGCAAAATTGGTGTTGAGCTTACAATTGAAAAAATGGCACAAAATCAATTGTTGAGCCGTGTACGTGGTGGAAATTATGATACTGCTATTATGGGGTGGGGGAGTGCCGATCCTGATGGACATCCTGCTTCATTAAATCACGTGTTTAACCCTGATCCAACATTTACAAAAAAGCACAATATGTATTTAGCTTGGCGCGCTGGGTATTATGATGAAAATATTAATAACATGGTGATGGATGCTTTGTTTGAGCAAGATCCCAATAAGCGCATTGTGCGATATCGTACTTTACAGCATTATGTGCTAGAGCATGGTCCTATGGTTTATTTATTTCAGACATATTATACCGTTGGTATGGGACCTGATGTCAAAAAATGGATTTGGAACAGTTATAGACTTTATTACAATGAAGCAGAAAAATAAAAAGAAGCATGTTATAGAAAAGGATTGTAGAACATGCTTAATAAGAGATTGTTTTGTTATATAAAAAGGTATTTGCTTTATGTTTTGTCGCTACAGAGGGGATTTTTATAATGGTTTTGCCACTTTCAGAGACTGAAAGAGCTGTATCAGAAAAGCAGAAAAAATTATTTTTATGGGATTTTTTATGCAAAGGATTGAAACTTCTTATTTCAGTTTTTATCACATTGCTTGGGTTGGTGACGATCACTTTTTTTCTTGGTCATCTTCTTCCTCTAGATCCGGTTCTGTCTATTCTTGGTGATAATATCAGTCAGGAAGCTTATGATGCAATGTATTATAAGCTGGGTCTTGATAAGCCGTTGATTGTCCAATATTGGAAGTATCTTCATAATGTATTTTTGTTTGATTTTGGAGATGCTTTAACTTCTGGGCGACCTGTTCTAGCGGATATTATGCGTGTGTTTCCTGCAACATTAGAGCTTGCAACCGTTGCTATTGTTATTGGCACAAGTCTTGGAATTCCATTTGGTGTTTTTGCAGCAATGTATCGCGATTCATTTATTGATTATGTTGTCCGTGTTTTTACACTTGTAAGTTATTCTACTCCAACATTTTGGCTCGGATTAATGGCGTTGTTAATATTTTACGCCAAGCTTGGCTGGGTTGGTGGCCCAGGACGACTTGATTTTCTTTATGAATATTCTTTTGAACCAAAAACAGGATTTTTCCTTTGGGATACTGCAAGCCAAGGACAATGGGAGGCTTTTGGTAATGTTTTTAGTCACGTTATTATGCCTGCTTTGATCTTGGCTTTCGGTGCTATGGCTTATATTAGCCGTATGACTCGTGGGTTTATGATTGAGCAGCTTAATCAGGAATATATCATTACTGCACGTGTAAAGGGGTTATCGTGGGCGCGAACCGTTTGGGGGCATGCCTTTCGAAATGCTGCTGTTCAAATTATTACTGTTGTTGCACTTTCTTATGCTTTTTTATTAGAAGGGGCTGTTTTAACGGAGACAGTTTTTGCTTGGCCTGGTTTTGGACATTACTTGACAAATGCTCTTTTAGCCGGAGATATGAATGCAGTTGTAGGATGTACTTTACTTGTAGGATTTATCTTTGTCGCCATTAATTTATTTTCTGATTTGCTTTATCGCATTTTTGATCCAAGGACACGTTGAATATGACAGTAAGTAATCATCATAAATCGCAATCATCATCTTCTTTAGGTAGTTGGTTAAACGATCCTGTTCCAAACTCCATAATTCAAGCGAACATACAAAGAATTTATCACGCACTGGCTAAGTTTTTTCATAACTTTTCGGCTGTATTCGGTCTGCTTATTATTTGTATTATTATCATATGTGCATTTTTTGCTCCTTGGATTGCTACGCATGATTTTCTTAGCAATGATCTAGGGCATCGGTTGCAGCCACCCTCTATGGCGCATTATTTTGGAACAGATGAATTGGGACGTGATATTTTTAGTCGCCTTGTTTTTGGTTCCCGTATTACTCTTTATGTTGTTTTTCTTACAACAGTTATTGTAGGTCCAATAGGGCTTATTGTTGGAACTGTATCTGGTTATATGGGCGGATGGGTTGATACTGTGCTCATGCGCATTGTCGATATTTTTCTTGCTTTTCCAGGTTTGATTTTAGCTCTTGCATTTTCAGCCGCATTGGGACCAGGGATTGAAAATGCTTCTATTGCAATTTCAATTGCAGCATGGCCACCAATTGCACGTTTAGCACGTGCTGAGACTTTGACAATACGTTCTTCTGATTATGTTTCTGTAGTTCGCTTGCAAGGGGCCTCTGCTTGGCGAATTATTTTGTTTCATGTTGCGCCCATGTGTATTCCTTCAGTGATTGTACGATTAACTTTGGATATGTCTGGAATTATTTTAACGGCTGCTGGTCTTGGTTTTTTAGGGTTGGGAGCTCAACTTCCAAGTCCTGAATGGGGTGCGATGCTTTCTTCAGGGCGGGAATTTATGATGACAAATTGGTGGTTGGCGGCAATACCAGGCTGTGCAATATTATTTGCAAGTCTTGCTTTCAACCTTTTAGGTGATGGTCTTCGTGATGTATTGGATCCACGCAATGGGTAATAAATTATTAGAAGTAGAAGATTTACGTATTTCTTTTCCTACAACGCGCGGCATTTCAGAAGTTGTGCGTGGCGTTAGTTTTTCTGTTGGAAAAGAAAAAATTGGAATTGTTGGTGAATCCGGATCTGGAAAATCGATGACTGGGCGCGCAATACTAAGGTTGAGTCCAAAAGCAGCCATTGTTAAAGCTAAAAAAATGCGCTTTGAGGATGTTGATTTATTGGCCACAAGTGAACCTCAGATGCGAAAAATCCGTGGGAAACGTATTTCAATGATTTTACAGGATCCCAAATATTCACTTAATCCATTAATACGGATCGGGGAACAGATTATGGAGGCTTACCGTATTCATTACCGTGTTTCAAAAGCTGAAGCGAGGGAGCGCACCATATCTATGTTAGAATCTGTTCATATTCGTGATCCTGAACATGTGATGCGTCTCTTTCCTCATGAAATATCTGGGGGGATGGGGCAGCGCGTGATGATTGCAATGATGCTCATTCCAAAACCTGATTTAATTATTGCTGATGAGCCAACATCTGCACTTGATATTACGGTCAGACGACAAGTTTTATCTGTATTAGATGAACTTGTGACAAAATCTGGAACCGGACTTATTTTCATTAGTCATGATTTAAATATGATTGCTGATTTTTGTGATCGTATTTTGGTGATGTATGCGGGCCGTGTCTTAGAAGAGTTGCCTGCTTCTAATTTGTCTCACGCTTGTCATCCTTATACAAAGGCGTTGCTCGCGAGTTTGCCACGGCTTGATAATCCAGTTGATATTTTGGCTGTTCCTGAGCGTGATCCTGATTGGTTGTATAATCCTACGATTGTTAATGGCGTTGAGGAGGTTCCTCATGACAAATTGTGAGAATATTATTGATGTTTCTAATTTATCTGTAACTTTTGGGCACAGGCATAAGGCAGTAACAGTTGTTAAAAATGTTAATTTTCATATTAAACGTGGTGAAGCTTATGGTTTGATTGGTGAATCCGGATGTGGAAAGTCAACTATTTTGAATACATTGGTGGGGCTTATTCCAGATTATAGTGGAAAATTCCTTTTTGCTGGACAAGAAGTTGAAAAGAAAAGAAGTAAGGATTTTTTACGCTGTATTCAAATGGTTTTTCAAGATCCTTATGCTTCGCTGCATCCAAGAAAAATGGTCCATACGGTTCTTTCTGAATCGCTCAAAATCCATGGAATGGATAATCAAAGAGAGCGGGTGGAGGATGCTTTAGATTCCGTTGGTTTAGATTCTTCATTTCTTTATCGTTATCCTCATGAGTTGTCTGGAGGGCAGCGTCAGCGTATTGCTCTTGCACGTGCTTTAATTATTGAGCCAGAGGTGTTGTTGCTTGATGAGCCAACATCTGCATTGGATGTGTCGGTACAGGCTGAAATTTTAAACTTGTTGAAATCACTGCGCGTGAGAAAAAAGCTTACTTATTTAATGGTATCCCATGATCTTGCTGTTGTTGCACATATTTGTGAACGTGTTGGAATTATGCATAAAGGGATTATTCTTGAAGAGCTTAGCAATGATGAATTGCGTAATTTACATGCGCAACACGATTATACAAAGGAGTTTTTTGAAGCAAGTATAGAGCCTATTGTCCATAGAGAGCAAAGAGCATGATCAATTTTACAGAAGAGAAAATGTAATTTTATTTGTTTTGAAGTTTCTGGAGATGTTTGGCGGCATTGTTAAGAGGGAAGGGGATAATAGGATTTTTTCAGTATGAATTTTCTGGGCAGTGTTTGAGCTGTAATATTTTAAATCCTATTAGAACTTCCATTTTGAAATATATGAGTGACTTATAACATACATCCCTTTGTTTGATATTATTGCATTATTTTTTACTTATCATTTTATGTTCAAAAGTGTTATTTTACCATTTTAAGCATTAAATTCGTGAGAAATAACAAAAGATAGTAATGTTGTATTTTCTAGAAAAGCTTCTCATTATTTTACAATATCATTTTGTTTTTGGTTGTTCTCTTTTTTACAATTTTATTCTTTATAAAAAGAATTTTTTGTAAAAAACATCCAATGGTCAATGAATGTCTTCAAATATTTCGCTGTTCTCTATTTAAAAAAGCGCTTAAAAACAGCTTATAATAAACCAAAAAGGCAGCAATATGCTGCCTTTTTGTTAAATTGAATAGGCTATTTTTACAGTTTTGATTTAAAACTGATAGAGTATTCCTCCTGAAAAGCTTGCACCACTTATACCAGTTTTTTGAAGCTTTTGTTGATAGCTGACATCACCATGAAGGGAGAGGTTAGCGGACAATTATGCACTAATACCAAGCCCACCTTCAACGGAACTTCCCGAGGGGTCACATTTATAATACTTATCAATATGGAATGTCTGATCATCACCAAAGGTTTTGATTAAGTTTACTTTTCCATAGAAAGACATAGGACGGCTGTTTTCAGTGGCAATGGTTTTTGTCAAACGTCCACCAACACGGGATTATCCATTGAGAAGGATTTTGCATCTCAATGGTCAGATTATCAGCATCTTTAATGGTATCAAACATCAAATGTTGATAGGCAAGCTGTGCCTGCGGTTCGAATGTTACGGCTTGAATACCCGTTGCAAATTGTTTGCCAACAGTGGTGGAGATACTCAACATTTTGGCGTTTTTCAATTTTGCAGTTTTACCAATGAGAGCATTGGTGATATCTCCCTTTATTATCCCATAGGATAAAAGCGTATCAAGATAGAAACCATTGTCACGCTGTTTACTGCCATAGGCGGCGGTGAGTTGAAATGACTATTTATTCAATATGCTCTTACTTGCTGTCTTGCATATCTTTGGGGGTGAAAGAGAGTTGCCCGTAGGTTCGGACAAGACCCAAATGTGTTGTAGATATTTTTCCCTTCTGCGCGACAAGGTTAATAGATCCTTGTAGAACAGCATAAGGCAACGGCATTTTGCAGCTCGCTATTGATCCAACCTTTTACACAGCTCCTTTAAAAGCGCCTGTTACGCTTGACTGGACAAATGAAGTGATCATTGCGCAAGAGTTGACAACGGCTTGCGAAAAAATCAATCCTTATCAAAATTTTGCACCCCTGCCTGGTACAGTAACCCTTGAACCCGCGACAGACTTCTGGCATGAACAGCGCACTGATTGGCTCTCAAGCGTGACCAATCAAATCAATATGGGCTGGAACCGTGGGAGAAGCGTTCGTAAAACAGAAATCAGTGATGATTTGGTGAGTGCAACCCAAGAGAAAATCGATTTTTTGAGACAAATTACTCTTCACTTTAAAATTGAAGGTTTTGGCAAGTTAGAACAATTAGCAAGCCTCACCTTTGATGGTGTGAATGTTTTACCAAAAACAAAGCTTGTTGCAGATAGCAAAGGCACCCTTGAAGGCACTTTCACGATTCCACAAAATATCACCGCTGGCACAAAAAATGTTGTGGCACGGGGAAAAGGTAGAACCATTGCTACGGGTCTTTTTACAGGGCAAGGCGTGATTGATGTGAAAGTGATGCGGCGCACCACCACGGTGAAGATCTGGACGCAAGTGGACCCACAAGCGCAAGTCTTTACCCCTGATGCAACACGGCAAATCACCGGAATTGACTTTCATCTTTGCAAAATCGGCAATCAGAACCATGATCTGGTGATTGATTTGGTCACCACAGAAAATGGCTATCCGACCGCCGATATTCAAGCGCAAAGCTTTTATTCTATGAAGGGCGCAAAGCTAGGGTGGGCAGAGGCACGCTATGATGTACCACTCCTTGTGATGGATGACCGTTTAACGGCTTTTGTCATTAAAACCGATGATGCTGATCATTCCGTCTCTTTAGCAAAGCTTGGAGATTTTGATGCAGAACACCAGAGATACGTCTCGAGCCACCCTTACGTGACCGGTCCACGCTTTTCTTCTGTCAATGCTAGGAGCTGGACCGCTCATCAAGATGAGGCTTTAGCTTTTAGGGTGCTGGCGGCACGCTACACACAAACAGAAAAAACCATTGATCTTGGCACTTTTGATCTTGTGGACTGCTCTGATTTACAAATACGCGCAGCCATTGAATTGCCTTCAAGCGATTGTTCTGTCATCTTTGAAATTGAAAGAAACAACGGCACGGTTTATCAACTCCTTCCCTTTCAATTACTCAGTCTTACTGAATATATCAGTGAAAAGGTAAAGCTCCGCGCTATTCTCAAAGGGACAGAGAAGCTCTCACCCGTCTTGTTTGCGCCTGTTCAATTGATTGCGGGGAAGATCCATAAAGAAGCCACTTATGTCACGCGTGCTTTTGCCTTTGGGGAAAAGGCAAGGTTAACGAGCTATATCAAAACCTTTTTACCGGGCGGTGCAACCTTTACACTCGAGATGCAACGGTGGTTTCACCTCTCTCACATTAGACGAAACAGAACAGTTATCCGACCCCCTTTGGACAGAGCGCAAATTTGTGAGCAGCGATAAAACAGCCAAACAAGCACGTTTGAAATTGACCCTTACCGGTGGACCTGCTGCGCGGTCCATGGTGAGTGATTTTGGCGCTGGCATATTATAATGGGAAAATGAGAGATGACAAAAACCAAAAAACTCGACATGGAATTGCCTAAAGAGGGGCGTTTTATCAGTTCTGAATTCCCAATCTTGCGGGAAAACTTGACCAAAATTGATCAAGCTCTTTTGGCTGTTGAGGAAAAGATAGACGAAAAGGCACCTTTACAGCACAAACACACAATAGGTGATGTTAATGGTCTTAAAACAGCTCTTGAAGCCAAGATGGCAGCGGATAAAACCTTCACTTTTGCTGATTTAAGCGATATCGAGGGTGCACACGATGCTGCCAACAATTATGTTCTCTATAAATCAAGCAATAATAACTTCACTTTTGGCAGTGCAATATCACTGTTAGGCGCACATCAACATAAAACCGAAGATATCGTGGGGCTTGATGATTTTAGAGCCAAGATCAATGAAGATCTCACAAGCTATGGTCGCTTAGCCAGCCCAAATGAATGGCAAAGTTATAATAAATTTACCAGTAAAGTCACTATGAGTGGTGGCTTAGAACTGTTGGGTAATTCGTCGTTTAACCTTATCCATAATGGTGAAGTGGTTACCAATTTAAACACAAACGGAAGCACCTTGAAAGGACCTTTAAAAGTTGATGGAGATCTTGTTTATACGAAAGCGCAAGTGGATGAAGCCATCTTGGCAGGAATAAAGAGGCTAAAAAAAGATTTGACCGATAAAATCACGAATTGGCCGGCACTTGCTGATGCTGAATTGCTCTATACGCAAGATGGAAAAATTCAATGGCCCGATTGGGTCACGGATAACACAAAAGTCGAAATCCAAGCTTGGGGTGGAGGTGGCAGTGGTGGTGGCGCTTATTCGTCAGGATTAGGAGGAGGTGGTGGTGGTGCCAGTTGTTCAGTCTGGTATGGCTACAAAGCCAGTCTAAATGGACATGAGAATATCACAATTGGTAAAGGAGGAGCTTCTGTTTCAGAGCAGTGTGTAAACGGTAAGTCTGGAGGAACAACGATCATTGGCAATAATTTTATCACCGCCACAGGAGGAAACTATGGTAGTGCTGGTTACTATAGTTCACGAAACGGTTATGTTACTGGCTACTATTCAGGACGTGGTGGTATTGGAGGGGTTGGGGGAAATTTTGGCTTGGCAACAGATGAACATCCAGGATTTTCCAAAGGTGGAAATGGTTATGCTGGGACAAACGGAATTACGAGCGAGACTAGCGGTAATGGCGGTGATGCTGGAGGTGATACATCAAGAGGTGGCTCTGGTGGAGTCGGCAAAGGTTCCTATAGTTCAGGAAAAGCAGGGCGTGGTTTTGGTGGTGGCGGTGCTGGTGCTCATGGACATGAGACTCCAAGTGGTGCTGGAGCGGATGGCGCTGTTCTTATAAGGTTATGGAAAGATTAAATACAAAACCAAAAATAGCGCAAGTCAAATGGATAGCTTTTGTATGAGCAGGCTTATATGTTTTTAAGTCCTTTTATTGCTCTTTCAAAGCCCTTTAAAGAGCTTTTTGACTGACAGTGTCAGTCTTATGGAGCATGATGATGGTTGTTATAGTCTCTTCATTGATTTGGAGAGCAAGATGGCAACAGAATTTAATCATGGGATTCGCATTGTAGAGGCTGGTGAGGATTCCCGTCCTTTAGCAACATTTGATCAGACCGCTATTGGGGCGGTTGTTACAGCCCCTGATGCTGATAACCAAGTTTTTCCCCTCGACGAGCCTGTCCTTCTCTTTACGCATGAGGGTGAGAAAATCCAAAAGCTTGGAACAAGAGGTACAGCTCTTGATGTGATTAACGCCGTGTGTGCGCAGGGGATTGAGGCACAAATTATTCTTGTGCGGGTGGAAGAAAAGTCAACCATTGCTGAGACACAAACCGAAATGGTGGGATCCAATACTCACTTGACCGGTGTGCATGCCTTAGCGCATGCGCGGGGGCATTTGGGTGTGGAACCTGGAATTCTCTTAGCACCGGCTTATAGTGCAGGGCGGATTGATAATGG